>DCGV01000075.1:10428-23535 GCA_002314725.1 Bacteroidales bacterium UBA1769 | reverse complement strand
GGCCTCTATATATGTAACTTTCGCACTTACGAAAGTTGAATCATTCATTTATCGGTTCAATGTGTAACATTATATGAGTTTGGGATCCTAATTGTTGTTTGATTCTCTTCTCAATATTTGTTGCGTGGTCATGAGCTATTTTTATAGTCATGTCATCAGGCATTCGAATATGCATCTCAATCATCATTCTATTCCCGACTTTACGTGTGTGAATATTGTGGACATCAGTCACATTCGGTTCTTCCGCAGCGATTTTAATTATGGTTTCCTCCACTTCAATAGGCAGACTGGATTCCAAAAGCTCTCCTAAAGACTCTCTGATAATCTCAAAGGATGATATTATGATGAAGATACTGACTATGACGGCAGCAATAGGATCCAAAACTGTCCATTTATCCCCAAGAATAATGGCACCTCCGATTCCTATTGCGGTGCCTATTGATGATAGTGCATCGCTTCTATGGTGCCATGCGTTAGCTTCAAGGGCCGAAGAATTGACATCCTTGGATACACGTTTAGTTATTCTGAAAATAGCCTCCTTTGAGAAGATACTTACAAGTGCGGCAATAAGAGCGATAATACCTGGAGACTCTATGCTGTTACCGTTGATTACGTCAATAATCTTTGAAATACCATTGTATCCGATGCTGATACCAATGCCGGCCAAAATGAAACCTATTATGGATGTTGCAAGTGTCTCATATTTACCATGTCCGTTTTCGTGCTTCTTGTCAGCAGGTTTTGAACTGATCTTTACGAATATGATAACAATAATATCTGTAATAAAGTCACTGAGAGAGTGTACTGCATCTGCTATCATGGCCGCAGAATGTCCCAATATTCCAGCGAGAAATTTAAAGAAAAGAAGAAATAGATTAACTATGCTTCCAAGAATAGTAACTCTGTAGATTTTTTTTTCTCGTGATGTTTGTTCCATTATATCGTATATAAAAAGTACAACTTTCAAAGATACAACTTATTTTTGCATAGCGAATTGGTATTCGATATTAAAATGAAACGTACACTATTAACATTAACAACTGCATTACTTATTATGGGATGTAGCAACAAAGAGAACGAGAAGGTTCCTGCTTTCTCATTGTCAAACTTAGACACTACAGTGCTTGCGAGTGCTGATTTTTATCAATATGCAACGGGTGGATGGCAAAAATTGAATCCTCTTAAACCTGAATATGCGTCGTATGGCTCATTCAACGTATTGGACGAGAATAATCAAATCCAAATCAATGAACTCTTCAAGGAGATGAGCAACCTGAATCCTGAAAAGGGTACTGTTGAGCAAAAAATCGTTGATTTGTACAAAATGGGTTTGGATTCTATCAGATTGAACAATGAAGGCGCAGCTCCAATCGTCGAACACTTCAATGAAATCCTATCCATCAACGACAAAGATGGTATTTTGAACGAAATAGCCTTTCAAATTATCAATGTATCAAATCCTTTCTATAGTTTCTATGTGGATGCTGACCTTAATGACAGCAAGATGAATATTCTGTATTTTGAGCAGTCTGGTCTTGGTATGGGTAATAGAGATTATTATCTTGAATCAAAGAATGCAGAGTTGAAGGCAGGGTATAAGGCTTTTCTTGAGAAGGTGTTTACATTGGCCGGTGCTGACAATGCAGCTGCAATGTCTGAATCAGTATTGAAGGTTGAAGATGCAATTGCTGAATACCAATGGTCAAATGTTGAGAACAGGAATCTTGAGAAGATGAACAATCCTATGAGCTCACAGGAGTTGTTCGCTGCATATCCTAACCTTAATCTTGATGTAATTCTTGCTAAGGCTGGTATAGCTGACCAAAAGAAACTTATCGTTATGCAGAATACGTATTTCGAAAAGTTGAACAAATGGTTCGCAACTGCTGATGTGAATGATGTAAAAGCGTATCTTGCAGCGAAATATGTCAGAGCAGCTTGCAGTTATCTAAGTGATGACTTTAGAAAAGCAGCTTTCGAATTCTTCTCAAAACAGATGTCTGGAGCACAGGAAGAGCATCAAATCTGGAAACGTGCAATGTCTGTTCCTAACTCTCTTCTTGGTGAGGCAGTAGGTAAGATGTACGTAGAGAAATATTTTTCAGCACAGGACAAAGAGAGAATGCTTGAGATGATAACAAATCTTAAAGCTTCGTTAAGTGATCATATTGCTAATCTGGAATGGATGAGCGACGAGACGAAGGCCAAGGCACAAGAGAAATTGGCTGCATTTACAGTGAAGATTGGTTATCCTGACAAGTGGAAAGATTATTCAACATTGGAGATCGATCCATCTATGAGCTATTTCCAGAATGTAATGAATGCCAATGCATGGTACACTGAAGACAATTTGTCTAAAGTCGGTCAGCCAGTGGACAAGACCCTTTGGGCAATGACTCCTCAGACTGTAAATGCTTATTACAATCCACTTGCAAATGAGATCTGCTTCCCGGCGGCTATCTTGATGCCTCCATTCTATAATAGAGATGCTGATGATGCTATTAACTATGGCGCAATCGGAGTCGTTATCAGCCACGAAATGACTCATGGATTTGATGATCAAGGCAGACTGTTCGATA
Source organism: Bacteroidales bacterium UBA1769 (assembly GCA_002314725.1). Taxonomy (GTDB): domain Bacteria; phylum Bacteroidota; class Bacteroidia; order Bacteroidales; family UBA932; genus Cacconaster. The sequence continues at coordinate 20,956 of DCGV01000075.1, read as the reverse complement.
AGGATGGTAATATGACTGATTGGTGGACTGAAGCTGATGCAGAGGCATTCAAGGCCAAGACGGCTGTTCTTGTTGAGCAGTTTAACAAAGTTGAAGTTCTGCCAGGTACATTTGCAAATGGTCAATTCAGCCTAGGCGAAAACATAGCAGACCAGGGCGGTCTTCGTATCGCATATGATGCATATCAAAAATCTCTAAATGGAACTACTCCAGAGCCGATTGACGGTTTTACAGGTAATCAACGATTCTATCTTGGATATGCACAGGTATGGGCTCAGAATATTACCGATCAGGAGAAGGAGAGAAGAACTAATATAGATGAACATTCTCTTGCAGAGAACCGTGTCAATGTCACATTGAAAAACATTCAAACATTCTTTGATGCATTTGGTATTAAAGAAGGCGATCCTATGTTTAGACCAGAATCTGAACGAATTGTGATTTGGTAACCCTCTCTTTATTAAAAATATTATTTCTTCGAGACGCATTTACGAAGGGAGAGCGTCTCTCATAAATAATATTTTTAAGATGGGTGCTAGTAATACATTTTTAAGTCCAGAGTCCAGAGTCTAGAGTCTAGAGTAATAGCTCTCAACTCTCAACATTAGACTCTCAACATGATAAACACACAAATTCTCAAAGAAGGTTTTGCCAAATATTTCGGAAGTGCTGAACCTCTATTCTTCACTGCCCCTGGCAGAATTAATATCATTGGTGAACATACCGACTATAATGGAGGTTTCGTTCTTCCGGCTTCTATTGATAAGGCTATTACAATTGCAATCAGAGCTAATAGCTCAGATACTGTTAATCTGGTAGCAATAGATAAAGATTACGAAAAATGTTCCTTTAATATAGGTGGTGAAAAGCCCGAAAGGATGTGGGCCTGCTACTTCTACGGCGTTATAGAAGAGATGAAAGAACTTGGTGGGAATCCCGGAGGTTTCGATGCGATTTTTGGCGGAGATGTCCCATTAGGAGCTGGTATGTCATCTTCTGCGGCTCTTGAATCTTGTGCCGGTACTGCCTTGAACTCGATTTTTAAACTTGGTTTCTCAAAAGAGGAGTTGGCAAAGATTGGCCAAATGACAGAACATCACTATATCGGTGTACGTTGCGGAATCATGGATCAATTTGCATCACTTTTCGGCCAAAAAGGTCATGTTGTGCGTCTTGACTGTCGCAGTTTAGAGTATACTATAGTCCCTTTCAATCCCAAAGGAATCCGTGTCGTTCTTATAGATACTATGGTTAAGCATAAATTGGCATCTTCAGAATATAATGTACGCAGAGCTCAGTGTGAAGAGGGAGTTGCAGTTATCAAGAAGTATAGACCTGAGGTAGAATTGTTGAGAGATGTTACAATGGAAGAACTAGAGTCTCACAAATCGGAAATTAATCCTGTATCATATAAACGCTGTGCATTTGTAATCAATGAAAACAAAAGGCTTATGGCTGCGTGTGATGCAATGGCAAAGGATGATTTCGTAGAAGTAGGTAAACAGATATATGCTACACATGATGGATTGAGCAAGCAATATGGCGTCTCCTGCGATGAACTTGACTTTATTGTTGAAGTTGCACATACACACCCCGGTGTTTTAGGAGCTAGAATGATGGGTGGTGGTTTTGGAGGTTGTGTTATTGCACTTGTTAAAGAGAATGAAGCTGATACTTACATTGAAGATGTAAAGAAAAAGTATACGGCAAAATTCAATATTGATCCACGCGTAATTGAAGTGGAAATTTCAGATGGAGCAAGACAATGCTGAATTAGAAATAGATCAACTCTCAACTCTGGACTCTCAACTCTGGACTCTCAACTCTGGACTCTCAACTCTAGACTCTAGACTCATAACCCCCACTCTTTCAAAAACTCGAACGAAAGTTTCGGAATAAGATTGACGATCTGACTTGTGCGGGTCGTCATATATTTTGTCTCCCTCAAAGGTGAACGTTTGATCGGGTCTGGAAGACAAGCAGTAATTGCAGCTGATTCATACAAGGTCAGCTTTGATGCAGGTTTATTATACCAGTATCGTGCTGCGGCTTCTGCTCCATAAATGCCTTTTCCCATCTCTGCCACATTGAGATAGACCTCCATTATTCTCTTTTTGTCCCAAATTAGCTCTATCAATACTGTATAATAGGCTTCAACTGCTTTCCTGAAATAACTTCTGTCTCCAAGTGTGAATACGTTTTTGGCAGTCTGTTGTGATATCGTACTGCACCCTCTTATTTTCTTCCCTTTCTTTGCCGATTCTAACACTCTTTGAATCTCTTTCCAATCAAATCCATTATGAGTTTCAAATAGGTTATCCTCACTGGCAATAACTGATTTAATCATATTTTGTGAAATCTGCTCGATAGGGACCCATTTTTTGCGACTCTTGAATTGGTTGTCATTAAAATACTCGATACTTCTTTTGATTGTTAAAGGTGTGTACCAAACTGGTACCCATTTATGGATGACTACTTGGGCAATGGAGAAAATAAATAGGTAAAAGATTGCCTTGAAGATAAATTTGAACAGCCGTCTCATAGAGGTGCAGTTATTTCCTACTATTTTTTGCAAATAGTGTAAAAATGAAGAGCAAAGCCACGGTGATCATTAACCAGCATGCAATTACGCCAATAATATCACCATACTTGGTAAAAGGTGTCAATACTTTATTTATGTTTACCGTATCCTCCAAAGTAGCTTCAGTCCAATACTCTGTGTGACTTTTGACACTTCCGCGTTGGTCAATGAAACCTGTGATACCTGTATTGGCAACGAAAACCACGTCCCTTCTTGTCTCAATGGCGCGTAATAGTGCGTATCTGAAGTGCTGTTTGTAGCCAGGAGTATCTCCCCACCAACCATCATTGGTGATGATGGTGACAAATTCAGCACCATCTTTGACGGCTCTTCTTGCATATTCGCCATAGATAGATTCGTAACAGATCAACCCCGAGATATTGGAACTCTCATCGATCAATGGCTTCATATCATCCATTGTGGCGTAACCACTTCTTGAACCTCCGAAGAATTCGAATACGTCGCCCAAGAATGGGAAAATATCAATATACGGGGTACATTCTACAGCAGGAACCAATTTGGATTTATGGTAATAATCCTTCACTCCGTTACTGTCGATGAGCATAATAGTATTGTACACATCATACCAATATCCCTTTGCCGCTATGGATGTTACAGATGGTTTCTCGGTGGTGTGATATACTTTGTTGGTAAGAGCACCTAAAATCATCTTGGTTTCTGGATGATTATGAAGCAACATCTGATATTTAAGGAAAGATGTATTGCTCTCAGGAGAGTCGAGATTGATGTTATATGTAAATGTTTCAGGTGAAATAATAAATTTCGTCTCCGGTGATATGTTCGTTTCGACAAGTTCAATGAACCTGTCATCTATCTCATATTGAGGGAGAACTCCAAATTTATCGTATGGATTAATATTTGGCTGAATTGCCAATACTTTGATAGTGTCATCAGATTCAGAATATGTTGAGTATCGTAGGGTTGAGAAAACAACTGGAATCAGTATTGTAGCTATTGCAGCAATAGAAGTACATCTCTTTTTTGAGGTAATAGCAAAATATAGTAGAATATTTGTTGCCAATATCCACAATGAACCGCCCAGTGATCCAGTGATTTCATACCATTGAACCATATATGGGGATGTGGCAAATGCATTGCCAAGAACCAGCCATGGCCATGATATCTGAACGTTGAAATATGTATGCTCCCAGGCCAACCACATAACAACGAATGCGATATATGCAATCCATTTCCTATTCAATCTCTTTTTGAAATAGCAAAACAGTTGGAAAACAATACTCATCTGAAGAGCATTGAGAATAATGGCTGCGATGGCTCCAACTGCACTTGCGTTCCATACCCAGAAAGTAGTAAACACGTTGAACAGTATAAAACTGGAGTAATAGTAAATGAACTTATGTTTTACATTGTTGGTCGAAATGTAATTCTCTAAAAAGAACAGAGGGATAAATGCAAATAATGAAATGAAACCACAATGAGGAATGATGAATGGAATTGTAATTAGTATCGCAAAGAGTAATATCAATCCCCAAATAATCACTTTATTTTTTTTATGATTTGTCATACGTAGTTCCTTATTTTCCTAATTCTTTTGTACAACAAAGATACCTATTTTCTTGATTATTTTTTTATTAATGTCTAACTTTGTTGGATTGGTATTATGAAAAAATGAAAGTAACGTTATTTCAATGGGATATCGTATGGGGGGATCCAAACAAGAATCTGGAATTGCTGGAGTCTGAACTCTCCAAATTTTCTGAAAGTGATTTGATAGTGTTGCCTGAGATGTTCTCTACAGGGTTTATCACAGATTCAGTCGAATATGCAGAGAAAATGCCAGGTCAATCGTTGCCGTGGATGAAAAAAATGGCATCAAAATATGATTTTGCCATTGCAGGCAGTGTTGCAGTAAATGAAAACAGTAAAAATTTCAATAGATTCTTTTTTGTCAAACCGGATGGCTCAGTCATTGAGTATGATAAAAGGCATCTTTTCTCTTATGGCGGTGAGGATAAAAAATTTTCAGCAGGAGATAAAAGAGTGGTTGTCGAGTGGCGTGGCTTTAGATTTTTTCCAATAATCTGTTACGATTTACGGTTCCCTGTATGGATACGTAATCGAGATGAATATGATGCTATAATTTGTGTAGCAAATTGGCCTGAAGTTCGGTCGTATGCATGGGATACACTCGTTAGAGCCAGAGCGATAGAGAACCAATGCTTTATGTTGGCGGTAAATAGATCAGGAAAGGACAGTGTAGGTCAATATAAGGGTGGTACGGCAATTATCAATCCATATGGTGAAGTTATTGAACAATGCAAGGACTATGTAGAAGATAAAATAACTGGAGATTTGGATATGACAATGCTCGATGCTTTCAGAGCGAAATTCCCAGTAAAAGCGGATTCTGATAAATTTAATTTAGAGTAAATATGGCACAGAAACAATTAGTATTAGGTAATGAGGCTGTTGCATTGGGAGCAATCCATGCTGGAATATCTGGAGTATATGCATATCCAGGGACTCCATCAACTGAAATTACTGAATTCATTCAAAAAGACTCATATTCAAAAGAGAATAAAATAAGAAGCAAATGGTGCACAAATGAGAAGACTGCCATGGAGGCTGCTCTTGGAATGTCATTTTCAGGCAAGCGTACTTTGGTATGTATGAAACATGTCGGTATGAATGTTTGTGCTGATCCATTTATTAACTCGGCTATCTCTGGAATAAACGGTGGTGTCGTTGTGCTGTCTGCCGATGATCCATCAATGCACTCGTCACAAAATGAACAGGATTCACGTTTCTATGCGAAATTTGCCATGATTCCTTGCTTTGAACCTTCTACTCAGCAAGAGGCTTACGATATGGTTCAAAAAGCATTCGACTTATCAGAAGAGCTGAAAGTGCCTGTCATGATGAGACTTGTTACCAGATTGGCACACTCACGCACAGCTGTTGAAGTATCGGGAATTAGACCTCAAAACGAATTCAATCCTGTGACCGGTAATGATTGGGTATTGCACCCGTCGAATTCAAGGAAACTATATGACAAATTGGTTGAAAAGCAGCCTGTGATGGTGCAATCCTCAAGTTCATTGGGCTTTAACAGAATTGAAAAAATTGCAGGGAAAGGTGTTGGAGTTATTGCTTGTGGTCTTGCTTACAACTATGTGAAAGAGTGTAACCCACAAAATGTTTCCGCAATATTGAAAGTATCTCAATATCCAATTGATCCAGAAATGGTAAAAGAACTGGCAAAGATTAGTACAGAGATACTTGTTATTGAAGATGGCCAACCTCAGGTTGAAATTGATGTACAAGCCTTTTTGTCAGCCGATTATGTGGTAAAAGGACGATTGACAGGGGACCTTCCAAGAACAGGAGAGTTGAATCCGGATTCTGTTGCAGCAGCTTTTGGAATAAAATCTTCAAAAGTTTACGATACACCTGACTTTATGGTCCGCAGATTTCCTCAAATGTGCGTAGGGTGTGGTCATAGAGATGTATATACTGCTCTTAATAAAGTGTTGGAAGAGTATCCGAATGCCAGAGTGTTCGGTGACATCGGGTGCTATACTTTGGGTGTTAATCCGCCATTCTATACATTGAATACAACAATAGATATGGGCGCATCCATTACTATGGCGAAGGGAGCTGCCGATGCAGGGCTATATCCAGCTATTTCAGTTATTGGGGACTCTACTTTCACACATTCCGGTATGACAGGTTTGTTGGATGCAGTAAACGAAAATGCTGATATTACAATCATACTCTCTGATAATCTGACAACTGCCATGACAGGCGGTCAAGATTCTGCCGGTACAAATAAATTCGAACAGATTTGTATTGGATTGGGAGTTGATCCAGAACATATTAAAGTTGTGGTACCTATTCCTCAAAATATAGAATCAATCAAGAATATGATAAAAGATGAGATAAATTATCATGGAGTGTCAGTCATTATTCCTAGACGTGAATGTATGCAGACATTAAGAAGACATAACAGCGATAAAAAGAAATAACATGAATAAAATAGATATTATCCTTTCTGGAATTGGTGGACAGGGAATTCTCTCAATAGCCACAGTTATTGGACAAGCTTCTATTGAGGCTGATCTTTATCTTAAGCAGTCAGAAGTTCATGGCATGAGCCAAAGAGGTGGTCAAGTGCAGAGTGATTTGAGATTGAGCGACTGTGAAATACAAAGCGACTTAATACCTCTCGGTAAAGCTGACATGATTATCTCAATGGAGCCATTGGAGGCTCTTCGTTATCTTCCATATTTAAAGGAAGATGGCCAGATCATAACTTCATCCGAGCCATTTTACAATATTCCAAACTATCCTGATTACAATATGGTCATGGATAAGTTGAAAAGTTTCCCAAACTCTCATATACTTGAAATAGATAAAATTGCGAAAGAGAACCAAATTCCTAAGAGCTCAAACATGATTCTTTTAGGTATGGCAGCTTCATATTTAAACATCTTCACCATAGATCAGATGAAACATGCGATAGAGAAAGTTTTTGCTTCCAAGGGAGAGAAGATCGTAAACGACAATATTAAAGCTTTTAATATAGGATTGAGTTCTGTTTCAAAATAAATTTCTTTATGCAAGTTTTTAGCCAAGAATTGATAGATGAAGCATGCAAAGTTCAGCATGTCGCTGATATAAAGAATGCTACCATAGGTGATATATTGTTGATATCACAATATATAGAACAGAGAACGGATACTCCAATAATTCGAATGGATCAAGGCTCATCAGGTTTGCCAGTGAATAACTATGGCGTTGAAGCTGAAAAGAGAGCGTTGGACACTGGTATAGGTTCTCAATATCCTGCGGCTGCAGGTGTGAAAGAGTTGAAAGATGCTGCATCAAGGTTCATAAAGGCATTTGTAAATGTAGATATCTCTCCAAAAGGATGTATTCCAACTACAGGTTCCGTAGTCGGATCCTTCGGATCATTTATTGCATGTACACAACGAATTCCTGAAAAGAATAGAATTCTCTTCATCAATCCGGGTTTTCCTATCCAGAAGAATCAGATGAGGATGTTAGGAATTCAATGGAAAGAGTTCGATATCTATCCATATCGAGGAGAAAAGCTCAAAACTAAATTGGAAGATGAATTGAAAGATGGCGATGTGGCCGCTATCGTATACTCAAATCCTAATAATCCGGCTTGGATATGTCTGGAAGAGTCTGAACTTGAAATGATCGGTAAATTGGCCACTAAATATGATACAATAGTTTTAGAAGATTTGGCATATTTCTGTATGGATTTCAGAAAAGATCTTTCACACCCTTTCCAGGCTCCATATTTACCAACAGTAGCAAGATATACAGACAATTATATATTATTACTTTCTGCTTCGAAAATATTCAGCTATGCTGGACAACGAATCGGTCTTGCCTGTATAAGTGACAAACTATTTGACACTTATTATCCTGCTTTTGTTGAGAGATATAGCAATACAGGAATTTTCGGCCCTACAATGATTGCCGATATTTTATATATGATAACAAGCGGGTGTACAGCTTCAACTCAATATGCTTATGCCGAAATGCTGAATCTCTCATGTGACGGAACAATAAATTTCGTCGAAGAGACCAGAGAGTATGAGAGAAGAGCACGTAGAATGAAGAAGATATTCTGCGACCATGGTTTCCATATAGTGTATGATATGGATGTTACCGAAAAGGTGGGTGATGGCTTCTTCTTTACCTTGGGCTATGGAGATTTGACAAGTGGAGAATTGGTCATTGAACTGATGAAGTATGGTGTCAGTTCTATCTCTCTAACTACTACAGGTAGTAAGCTGAACGGTATTAGAGCTTGTACTAGCCGAATGAGAGAGGAGCTATATCCTGTATTGGAAGAGAGAATGGCTGCCTTCGAGGCAGATCATCCTATTAAGAAATAGAGAATTTTTTATGATTTGGAACGAACATAAGGAGTGTATGTCACGCGAACAGATGCGTGAGCTTCAGGGGAAGAGATTGCATAAACTAGTGGACATTTTGTACCATAATGTTCCCTTCTATCGTAAGAAATTACAAGACGCAGATATATCACCTGATGATATATTATCTATTGATGATATTGTCAAATTACCTTTTACTACAAAGCAGGATCTTAGGGATAATTACCCATTCGGACTTCAAGCTTGTCCCCAAAGTGAAATAATAAGAATTCATGCATCTACAGGTACGACAGGAAATCCGACCATAGTTGGATATACACGAAAAGATATCTCTATTTGGAGTGAATGTATGGCAAGAGCCCTGACTTCATTCGGTATAACTAAAGAGGATAGAGTTTCTGTAGCATACGGATATGGATTGTTTACAGGTGGTCTTGGAGCTCACTACGGAGTGGAAAATTTAGGAGCTTCTGTTATTCCTGCCTCTACAGGAAGTACTGAAAAACATGTTAAATTGATCAAGGATTTGGGTATTACAGGTATAGCCTGCACTCCATCATATGCTCTATATCTTACAGAGACCATGAATAAATTGGGGATTACCAAAGATGATATCTCTCTTCGTGTAGGTGCATTCGGCGCTGAACCATGGACAGATAATATGCGCCATGAAATTGAGAATAATTTAGGTATCAAGGCGTATAATATATATGGTCTAAGTGAGATAATGGGCCCGAGTGTGAGCTATGAATGTGAGTGCCAGCATGGATCCCATATAAATGAAGATCATTTCTATCCTGAAATCATCGATCCTGAAACCCTCAAGCCACTGCCATATGGTCAACAAGGCGAACTGGTGTTCACAACATTGACAAAAGAGGGTATGCCATTGCTTCGCTATAGGACCAGAGACCTAAGTATACTTTATGATGGCCAATGTGAATGTGGTAGAACTAATGTACGTATGGGTAGAATCATGGGACGTAGTGATGATATGCTGATAATCAGGGGTATCAACGTGTTCCCTTCACAAATAGAGAGCGTTCTGTTAAGTATCCCAGAGTGTGCTCCGCATTATCAATTGATAGTGGATAGAGTGAATAACCTCGATGTTCTGACTGTTCAAGTTGAGATGCGTCAGGAGTATTTCGTCTCAGGATTCGATACACTGACTCCTATTACTACTCTTGAAAATAAGTTGAAGGATAAACTCAAGAGTGTACTAAGCATCAGTGCTAAAGTTCAAATCAAAGCTCCTAACACTTTGACAAGATCTGAAGGGAAGAGTAAACTAATTATTGATAATCGAAAAATTGAATAATATGAATAATCAAGACTTTTTTGCTCCGGAGTTTGAAACTCTAACCAGACAGGAGATTGAGAAACTACAGCTAGAAAGGTTACAGGCAACTGTCAAGCACTGTATGAATTCACCTTTCTATAAAAAACGTTTTGAAGAGATTGGACTTAAACCAGATGATATAAAGAAGCTTGATGATTTAAGAAAGATTCCATTTACAACTAAACAGGACCTTCGTGATACATATCCTTTTGGTATCGCTTCAGTTCCTTTGGATAAATGTGTACGTCTTCACTCTTCAAGTGGCACAACAGGGAATCCTACTGTTATTCTTCATACAGCTAAAGATTTGGAAGAGTGGGCTAAAGCTGTAGCCCGCTGTTTATGGATGGTTGGATGCCGCCCAGATGATGTATTCCAGAATACTTCTGGTTACGGTATGTTCACAGGTGGTCTTGGCTTTCAATATGGCGCAGAGAAATTAGGCATGCTGACTGTTCCTGCAGCTGCTGGAAATACTAGAAGGCAATTGAAATTCTTTACTGATTTTGGAACAACAGTAGTTCATGCTATTCCGAGTTATGCCGCCAGAATCTATGAAGAGATGGTCGCTTTAGGAATTGATCCTAGAAAAGATACCAAATTGAAGACTTTAGTCATCGGCGCAGAGCCTCATAGTGAAGAACAGAGGAAACGCATAGAGGAAATGCTTGGCGTGAAGGCATATAACTC
>DCGV01000075.1:0-10351 GCA_002314725.1 Bacteroidales bacterium UBA1769 | reverse complement strand
CTTCATATTTGGGAGGATTATTATATTGTCGAGATAGTTGATCCTCAAACATTGGAACCTGTACAAGATGGTGAGATCGGTGAGTTGGTTCTTACTACCATAAACAGGGAAGGTATGCCTCTATTACGCTATCGTACAAGAGACTTGACTAGAGTTATCCCTGGCGAATGCCCATGTGGCCGCCATCATAAACGTCTTGATAGAATGAAGGGCCGCAGTGATGATATGATTATCCTTAAAGGCGTTAATATTTTCCCTATACAGATTGAACAAGTCCTTATGCAGTTCAAAGAACTTGCTTCTGATTTCTTGATTACACTGGAAACTTTGGGAGATAATGACGCTATGACAGTCGAGGTTGAACTAAGCGATCTGTTTACTGATGATTTCGCTAGGCTGCAAGCATTGGAAAAAGAGATCACAAGACGTCTTCATGACGAAATACTGGTTACTCCTAAGGTTAGATTATTGCCAAAGAATTCTCTGCCTAAATCTGAAGGCAAAGCTGTCAGAGTAAAGGATTTAAGAAAACAATATTAAAGGGAACAAAAATAAAGAAAGTGCGGTGGGCAAGTTTCGCAAGTACCCACAAACACTTTGATTATTAATATATTATACACTTGCGAAACTTAAGTTTACAATATGACTGTACATCAATTATCAGTTTTTTTAGAGAATAAATCAGGTACCTTAGTTAAGGTCTTGAAATTATTAAAGGAAGCTAATATTCAACTTATCGCATCTACAATTGCAGATACTGCTGAATATGGTATTTGTCGTATTATTTGTAGCGAACCTACATGTGCATATGAGATTTTAAAAAATGCAGGTATTGCAGTCTCATTGGCTGACGTATTTGCCATTCAACTTGATGATGTTCCAGGTAGAGCTGCTGATGCAATAGAGATTTTCTCAAGAGAGGGGATAAGTATTGCATATCTATACTCTTTCCTACTAAAAGGGAAGGGTGTTCTAATCTTCAGAACGGATAATTACGAAAAAGCAAAAGAAGCCATTACTTTGAATAATCTTAATTTTATAGCAGAAAAAGATTTATCAAAGTTATTGTAAAGACATTATCAATAATAGATTTTTTATTAGATGCCGAGTGAGTTCCACTTGGCATCTATTTGTTTCTGTATCTCCTCTGTCAAATAGTTGCTCTTAATCTTCTGGGATTTATTACGTGCATCAATAATCAACTTGTTGCCAGATATCTTGCAATCGTTCTCTACATCAACAAAAATACTGATGGCTCTAAGTTTGTCATGTATATCCATGCTCTCTTGCGCACCTGCATATGATTCATCATATTTTATCTGAAATACATCAGAGAAGTTGTAGTCAGGGTGTTCTTGAGGATTTGTCGCATCTATCATCATACGTACACCAGACTCTTCATTGCTATTCGTCGAGAAATTTTTATTGATTATTCCTTTAGATTGGTATATGTCTCTTTCAGGATTGACATGAGTTGCCAGATATTTTCCAAGATCCTTTGTGTCATAGATATTCGCATCTTCTCCTACGAAGATAAGGAATTTGTTACCTATGAATTGCAACGATGACCACAGACCATCTGCCATCAATTTCGGTTGAATTGGATTGTATTTCTTGATTTGGATAATCAAAATGTTTTGACCAAAGCCTTCGGCAGGCAGTGACATTTTGATTATATCCTGATAATTGGTTTTTTTGTAAATCTCGGTGATGAGTATTTCTGAGAGCTTGTTGAAATAGCTGTATGCACTCCATGGATGTGAACTGTCAGTGGTAGGAAGAATTGCGTCACTTCTATGAGTGATGCAAGTTACATTCATGACTGGACAGTTATCTGTATATTTCGGTATTCCAAAGATAGTATTCAATGGACCAGCTGTAATTTTTGGTGCTGATTTATGGATGTATCCTTCCAAAACGATATCGGAATCTGCCGGTATCGTTATCTCTTGAGTCATGCATTTGGCCATCATTGCCGGATATTGCCTTAAATATCCAAGCAAAGTCATCTTGTCTACATTTATGTTTGTTTTTGATAAGAAATGTAAGATTGGATTCCCGCCAATACAGATTGCTACTGGCAAAACATGTGTGGATCTGTCAAGATGCCTTCTGAGAATTGAGGAGTAATTCGCCATGATGGCGATTGTCTTATCGGATAAGATTTGTATAGGTATTGATTCAATATTCCGCCTTCCTGTCTCTGGGTCGTTAGAGAAAATAATGGCATCCTGCATACTTGGCCCTGCATCGCTGGAATAGTAAGTCAAAAATGGGAGGTCCAATAATTTGGCGGTGTATTGAATTGATTCCTGACATGGAGCAGTAGATGAAAGCAGCTTAGGGAAATATTTTAGTTTATGAGAATTACTTAAAAGGAATCTCAATCTTTCCAACTTGGTAGTCTGTTCATTTATATTGTCAGTGTCAAGGAATTCATCAATACGTTCCCGTATAGTATCTATGGATTTGGTATTGAAAATATATTTCAAAGAGGTGTCCGATCCATATATGTTAGTGAGGACCTTTATTTTTTTACCGGTGTTTTCAAACAACAGCGCCTTACCATCACTCTTTGCTTTACAAAAACGGGAAGTGATTGAAGATATTTCGCAATTTGGATCGATAAACTCTTTTATGCGAATCAGATCTCCTTTTTGTTCGAGAAAATCAATGTATGATTGAATGCTTGAAAACATCTATTCAGAAATCAATTTAATAAGTTCGTTCGCAGAAATGTTTTTGGCTATTATTGTTTTTTGCGAATCAAGCAGATATAATTTTGGTACGATTGATATGTCGTATTTCTTATAAAGATCTGACTGAGTCGAGTTATCTCTTAAATATAGCCATTTTTTATTTGAATTACAAAAAGAGTTCCATAATGAAGTGTCATATCCAACATATATTGATATGACCTTGACGCCCTTTTTATTCAATAATTTCTTATTGCGCTCAAGTATTGAGAGCTCTTTTTGACAATCATCACAAGTGATCAAATGGAAAAACAATAGAGTGTATCTTGATTTGATTCTATTAGTTGACCATAGTTTTCCTCGGCTGTCAGCTAAAACTAAATCTGGAGCAATAGATCCAACTGGATTCATAGAGTACAGGGAAAGAGCCTCCGTAATATCTTCTATGATCTCCTTGGACCAATACTCCTGTTTGTCAATAATGTAGTTAGTTGCTATCGCCGCAGCAACAGTGCTATTTTTATCTTTAAAATATTTGAACAATTCAAGGAATGTTTCTCTAAATAGTGTAGAGTCATTGCCAACTCTTCTTTCAAAAGCATCGGCAACCTGCAACACTATGGAGGTGTCATTCGGATCAAATTCCATAAAGATCTGGTCAAACAGCTTCCTATACTCTGAGATTGTAGTATTTTGAATATTTAATATTTGTGACAGAGATTCACTTTCAAGTCGCCTGCCAATGATTGTGTTATTCCTATCCAACAATAACATAGAAGGTGTTGTCAGTACAGAATATTTGCGTTGAAAGTCTGATTCTACTTCAGGGTCCCATAAATTGATGACTGTGACTTTGTCATTGTCAATGGTATCAAATGATTTTGATACATAGTCACTCCACTCTTCACGGTTTCCTTGGGTGTAAATTGCGAACAATGTCAAGGGCGTCCCATTATATTGGTGAAGAAGCTCTGTCAATTCTGGCGTTTGCCTAGCACAGCTGGAACATTGCGTATCGTAAAAGTATAAAATCTTGAAATCACTGTCAGTTTTGCGAATATCGATAGGATTGCCATCAATGTCATATAACTCTAAATCTGGAGCGTCCATGCCAATGAGTGACTGTCTGTTGAATTCTGCAAAGGCATAAAGAAGGGGATAGGTTTCCTCGTCGCTCCATTTCAATTTTTTGTTTAAGAAATAGTTGTCTGCAATATAGACGGCAACGGCCTCTTGCCCCATTATTGGCGATTGAGAGAAATAGTCGTAGGCAATACCGGCAATAGATGATTGAATGTCTTTATCATCTACACTGTCTATCAGAATGCATACTTTTTTGATGATTGTATCAGTTGGATTATATACGATACTGTCCAAGTACTCCGTCACATTCGGGAATTCTCTCTTTTCTTGAGCAAGTGAAAGTTGATGTGAAAGAGTTATTATTGAAAGAGCGCAAATTATCCATCTCTTGATTGTCATCTTCTGTTTGAAAGATATTTAGTTATATCTACTCCTTTAGGAAGGAAAGATTTTGCATCGCCTCCGTTGATCAAAATGTCCCTTACTACCGTTGACGAAATGAAAGAGTAGTCATGACTGGATGGGATGAAAATAGTCTGAATATCAGGACACATCTTTCTGTTTGCCTGGGAGATGACACTCTCAAGTTCGAAATCGGTCGTGGTACGAAGGCCTCTGACTATGCAAGTTACACCTTTAGATATACAAAAATCAACTGTCATTCCCGAATAAGAACAAACTTCCACATTTGATAGATGCTTTGTGGCGTCCTTAATAATATCTATTCTCTGGTCAGGAGTGAAGAATCCACTCTTCGTACTATTGTAACCGACTGCAACAATCACTTTGTCAAATAGTTGCAAAGCAGACTGAAGTACGTCCAAGTGACCCATTGTAAACGGATCGAAAGATCCTGGGAAAATCGCTGTTCTCATCGAGATAAAAAATCGCTTAACAAAATCTTATCAAAGTTACAGGGTTTATTTGATATGGCAAAATAATAATTAGACTGTCCAATCTATTGGTGACAAACCGTTAGATGAGAGGATGTCGTTTGCTTTAATGAAATGATTGCAACCGAAGAAGGCACCCCTGGCCAAAGGAGATGGATGAGCTGCTTCAAGAACATAATGCTTCGATGTGTCAATCAAATCCTTTTTACTTTTGGCAAAATTACCCCACAACAGGAATACCAAACCTTCTCTCTTATCTGAAAGCGCCTTTATTACAGCATCTGTGAAGTCAGTCCATCCAATCTTGCTGTGTGAGGTGGGCTCTGCAGCCCTTACAGTCAATACTGCATTCAGCAGGAACACTCCTTGATCTGCCCATTTCTCCAGATTGCCCTTTGATTTGTCCATCGTTACCTTGAACTCGGATTCTATCTCTTTGTAGATATTGATCAAGGATGGAGGAGGTGTGATTCCGTCCGGTACTGAGAAGGATAATCCATGAGCCTGACCTTCACCGTGATATGGGTCCTGGCCTATGATAACTACCTTAACCTTGTCGAAAGGGGTTAATTGAAAAGCGTTGAAGATGAGTGGTCCTGGGGGATAAATCTTTTTTGATTCAGCCTTTTCCCTGTGGAGTGTATCTACAAGTTTAATAAAATACTCCTTTGCGAACTCCTCTTGGAGGACTTTTTTCCAACTGTCTTCTATTTTTACATCCATGCAGTATTATTTTTCAAACACGAATTTCAATACATCGGCAATTGTTTCAACGTAATGGAATGTCAAACCTTTGACATATATCTCCTTGATCTCCTTGATATCTTTCTCGTTCTCTTTACAAAGGACTATTGTGTCAACGCCAGCACGTTTCGCAGCAAGTATCTTCTCCTTGATGCCACCAACTGGTAGCACTCTTCCTCGAAGCGTGATTTCTCCAGTCATTGCGATGCCGCTCTTTATCGCTTTGCCCTTAATAGCAGAAGCCATTGCACACACCATAGTAATACCTGCTGAAGGACCATCCTTTGGAACAGCACCTTCAGGAACGTGGATATGCAAATCTTTCTTGAAGAATAACTTAGTGTCAACACCTATTAATTGTGGGTGAGCTTTTAGATACTCTCTCGCAATTATGGTTGACTCCTTCATTACATCTCCAAGATTACCTGTAGTTGTCAATGAACCTTTTCCGTCGCATATACTGCATTCTACGAATAATACTTCTCCACCAACTTGAGTCCATGCAAGACCTGTAACAACTCCAGGAGCTTCATTACCCTTCTGAATATCATGGAAATTGGTAGGAAGTCCTAAATATTCTTTAACATCAGCTTCGTCTATTACTTCTTTAACCGGATCCTCTAACGCTATGTTTTTGGCAACCATTCTTGCAATTTTGGCTATTTGCTTATCGAGGCTACGTACTCCGCTCTCTCTTGTATATTGATCTATTATAGTCTCAATCGCTTTTGTGGAAAGATTCAGATTCTCAGGTTTTAGACCATGGGCCTCAGTCTGTTTCGGTATTAGATACCCCTTTGCAATTTCAACTTTTTCCTCCGCCAGATAGCCAGAAACCTCTATCATCTCCATTCTGTCGCGAAGGGCGGGATGGATTGTTGAAATATTATTGGCAGTAGTGATGAAAAGTACTTTGGAAAGGTCGTAATCTATATCCAAATAGTTATCATGAAAAGTGGTGTTCTGTTCAGGGTCAAGTACCTCCAATAATGCTGATGCAGGATCTCCTTTGAAATCATCACTCACTTTCTCTATCTCATCAAGCACAATAACAGGATTTGAACTGCCTGTACGTTTGATAGTATTAATGATTCTTCCAGGCATTGCTCCTATATAGGTACGTCTGTGACCACGGATTTCTGATTCGTCATGTAATCCACCTAAAGAGATACGTCCATATTCTCTACCCAGAGCTTTTGCAATTGATTTACCAAGTGATGTCTTTCCTACTCCCGGAGGACCATACAGACACAGAATAGGGGACTTCATGTCGCCTTTTAATTTCAACACAGCAAGATACTCTATGATTCTCTCTTTTACTTTGTCAAGTCCATAATGATCCTCATCAAGAATTTTCTGGGCGTTTTTCATGTCGAGATTATCTTCAGTATACTCATTCCATGGGAGATCGACCAAGAATTCAACATAGCTGTATTGTACGTTGTAATCAGGTGAGTTTGTGTTTATCTTCTCCAGTTTGGCAATCTCCTTATCAAATGCCTTTGCAGCATAGTCCGGCCAATTTTTGTTGGCAGCTCTTTTCTTGAGATCGTTTATGTCATCCTCATCGGAGTTCATACCAAGCTCTTCCTGTATTGTCTTTAGTTGATTATTAAGATAATACTCTCTCTGTTGTTGATCTATCTCACTTCTTACCTTCTTCTGTATATCATCTTTTATCTTCAACAAATCAATCTGTTTGTTTAGCAGATTAAGAAGTTTCATTGCCCGCTCTCTCAGATTGTTCTCCTCCAGAATGGCTACTTTGTCCATTACATTGTCAACCTCGATTGTCGATGCAATGAAATTGACAAGGAAGTTGTATCCTTCAATATTTTTTATGGCAAATGAAGCCTCTTGTGGCAGGTTTGAAAGTTTGATTATTTGAAGAGCGGAATCTTTTATTGAACTGCAAATGATATCCATATCATCATTTTTGGCAGGGTTATCTTCTGAAAGATAATTGACTTCTGCCATGATATATGGTTCAGTTGTAACCACCTGTGCTATTTTGAAACGTTTTACACCTTGAACAATCGCAGTGATGGTCTTGTCAGGCATTTCGATGATCTTTATGATTTTACCCAGTGTGCCTATATTACATATATCTTCTGCTTTGGGATCTTCTGTTTTTACGTCATTCTGAATAACTGCTCCCAATAATTTATCTCCGCCATTGACTGTATTTATCAGTTTTACACTTTTCTCTCTTCCGATGGTAATAGGTATTACAGTGCCAGGAAACAATATTGCATTTCGTAACGTTAAGATAGGTAAGATGTTAGGATTTCCTACCTCGCCTAAATCATGCCCTGCATCTATGCTCATTACTGGAATAATACTTACTTCTGGAGTAGATGGTGAAAAAATTTTCTCTAAAATGTCATTCATACAAATAGGTCCGCTTCTGTGGTGTGATTTACTTGATATGTCAATTTGTCAGTCGAGTTGTACTATTTACCAACTACTGACCACGGCTTTGATTATGGTCAATGATTGTGCCAAACTTTTTTTGAAAAAATTATATATAACATTTTGATTATTCAAAATTTAAAGTTACTTTTGCAACCCCTTTCGTATAAAGTCGATAATAATTAAAACATATATATTATGACAAAAGCAGATATCGTAAACGAGATTGCAAAAGAGACTAACTTGGAAAAAGTTGCCGTACAGAAAGTTGTTGAGTCATTTATGGAAAATATCGAGGCTTCTCTAGCTAAAGGTAATAACGTATACCTTCGTGGCTTCGGTAGTTTTATCGTAAAGAAACGTGCTACTAAGACAGCCCGTAATATCTCAAAGAATACAACTATCACAATTCCTGCACACAATATTCCATCATTTAAGCCTTCAAAGACTTTCTCTGGTAAATTGAAATAATAATCGAATTGTTAATTATAGGAGGTATTTACTATGCCAAGCGGAAAGAAAAGAAAAAGACATAAAATGGCTACGCACAAACGTAAAAAACGTTTGCGCAAGAATAGACATAAGAAGAGATAGTCAATCTCTCTTATAAAAAATTTAATTAATCTAAAGTAGGTTCTTAATTTGTAATTTACTTTAGATTATTTTGTTTATGGATAAGGATTTAATAATAGATGTAACTGAACACGAAATTTCCATCGCTCTCTTGGAGAATCATAAACTGATTGAATTGAATCAGGAGGCCAATGATGGAAAACACTACAGTGTGGGGGATGTTTACCTTGGTAAGGTCAAAAAAATCATGCCTGCGCTGAATGCTGCCTTTATCGATATAGGAGATGACAAGGACGCATTTGTACACTATTACGATCTTGGATTCAACTTCAAAGCATTTGATTATTTTGCTAAACAGATCAACCCTAATTGTGATTATAAAGAGTTTTTTGAAGGCGTCAAAATAGACTCAATCTTAGAGAAAGAGGGTAAGATCGAAACGTATTTACAGGTTGGTCAACCTGTGATTGTCCAAATTGTTAAGGAACCTATATCAACCAAAGGTTCCCGTCTGACAGCAGAGATCTCCATAGCTGGAAGAAATATAGTTCTACTACCATTTACAGACAAGATAAGTATTTCGCAAAAGATTGCTTCCAAAGAGGAAAAGCATCGTCTGGAAAGGCTTGTTTACAGCATTTTGCCTAAGAATTATGGAGTAATAGTCAGAACCGCTGCGCAAGGAAAGAAAGCTGCAGTTCTAGATTCTGAATTGAAAATGCTCATCAAGAAATGGGAGGATTCTTGGGATGCTATTGCAAGAGAGAAAAAAACAAAACTTCTCTTTACTGAGAACAGCAGAACGACCACAATTTTACGTGATTTGCTAAATGATTCATTTACAAATATATATGTAAATGATCAACAAGTCTGTGATGAGGTCGATTCATATATATCAATGATAGCTCCTGACCAGGAGAAGATAGTTCACTTATACAAGGGTAACGAGCCAATATTTGACCACTTTGACGTTACAAGACAGATAAAAGGGTCATTTGGGAAAATAGTATCCATCAAGCAGGGGGCGTATCTAATTATTGAGCATACTGAAGCTATGCACGTTATTGATGTCAATAGCGGTATTAGAGCAAAAATATCAAATCAAGAGGATAATACTTTCGAGGTTAACAAACATGCTGCTGAGGAGATAGCCCGACAAATGAGACTTCGTGATATGGGTGGTATCGTAATAGTGGATTTTATTGATATGGACGATGTCGAACATAGAAATGAACTCTACAAGTATATGCAGGAGCTGATGGCTAGTGACAGAGCAAAACATACAGTACTTCCACTCACCAAGTTTGGACTTATGCAGATCACAAGGCAGAGAGTTCGCCCTGTAACTGAAATAAATACTGAAGAGACATGTCCGACCTGCCATGGTACAGGTAAAGTGGGCCCATCGCTAATAATAGATGAACAATTGGAGCGTCAATTGGCTTATTACACTAAAGAACGGGGCATTAAAAGTTTTGTTTTGAGGGTTAGTCCAATGCTTGATGCATACCTTAACAGGGGATTGTTCAGCATTAGGATAAAATGGCAAAGGAAGTATGGTTGCAAGATCAGTACAGAAAGTTCGACCAAGTTCACTGTTCTTCAGGCACTGTGGTGCGACAAGTCTGGTAAACAACTTAGTGAAGAGTAAATGATATAATATATGGCAAAGAGAAAAAAAGAGAAACTTTCGATTTCTCCTGATATTCGTACTCAGGAGAAGAAGCGCCTTGAAAGGAATCATCGTCAGACAATTCTTTTCAATGAAAAAGAGATCTCTTTGATTAATCAATATTGCCAAAAATTTAATATTCAGTCAAAATCCTCTTTTTTTAGAAATACGATTTTGGCGCATGTGCTTGAACAATTGGATGATAGCCATCCAACACTATTCTAGGGAAGTTTTTTTATTGAAAATTTTTCTAAAAAAAGTTGAAATAAATTTGGTAG
>DCGV01000035.1 GCA_002314725.1 Bacteroidales bacterium UBA1769 | reverse complement strand
AATAACTCTGCGGATTTGAGGTTATCAAGAATAATAAAATATACAAATCAATCGATCCGATTTATTTTGAATACTTTTATAAAGAGATGAAAAATCAGCCAAATTGCAATGCTGAAGATCTTAATTATTTATTAAAAATGTCAAGAGTCGTTAATCCAATTATACAGATATGTACTGTAAAGTAATAATGTTCTCTATATTAATATTTTTATTCTCTCTTTTATCATACAGGAGACTTTCCTTAATTGATGAAATCCAACAAATAGCGAACTCAAGGGTGATTTTGCCATTAAGTGAAATGGAGCATATCAAGCCACGTAATTCTATAGATTCTTATAATAGTAGCGATTCCTCATTTATATTTGTTGCTTATTATGATTCTTTAGAGTGCCTTTCTTGTAGAATGTCTCAAATTGGCAAATGGAATTCTGTCATTCAAAAAGTTAATAATAAATTTGAAGTCAAGTTCTATTTTATTATTTCACCTACTTTGGATAAATATAGCAAAACAATAGAAGCATATTCAAATTCTAGATTTCTTCATGATATTTATTTAGATAAAAATCATGCGTTTGAAAGAGAGAATCCATTTCTTAAGAATCCATATTTTCATTTTTTACTCATGAATTCAGATAATAGAGTATTATATTTAGGTAATCCATTAAGCAGTGAAGAATCAGAACAAAAATTGTTATCCGCTTTGCAAATAATGGATTTATCAAAATAATTGTCAATGAAAAGGTTTCAAAAGGTCACTTTGAAATTGTCTTTAAGTATAATGTTTTTATATGCTTCGTGGCTCCTTCTTCGCATCTGTGTTTTTGACTACTTTACAATTCCAACCGAATCGATGTGCCCAACATTGAAACCGGGTGATAAGATTGTAGTCAACAAGCTGCTGATGGGAGGTCGCATCTATAAAGATTTGCATTTCGATAAGGAGGGACAAGAGCTCGAGTCTTGGCGGCTGAAGGGATGGCGAAGCATACAGTACAACGATATCTGCGTCTTTAACTTCCCTCATCATCGGGACAAAATGAGTTTCGTCATCAACAATGTCTTCTGCAAGCGATGCATTGGGTTGCCGGGAGATACCATTTCCATTCGTGGCGGTTGGTACGTCAATAGAAACTACAGGGGAGAATTGGGTAATATAGAGGGACAGCGGCAGCAGAGCCTCGTACCAGATTCATTGCTTAACAATGAAGGTCTGACCGGACGACATTGTATGGGATGGACGCTGAAGGAGTTTGGTCCCTTTTACCTCCCTCGCAAAGGAGAGGTCATTCACCTGACTACTCGCGAGGCGCAACTGTATTATCGCATCTTAGAGTGGGAAACCGGCAAAGATATAGATTGGGACCTTGATAATGGTGTAGTAACCTTAGACGGCGAGGTGGTGACGGAACATGAGTTCAAGCACAGCTATTACTTCATGGCAGGCGATAATGTACTCTATTCGAGCGACTCCAGATATTGGGGATTGGTGCCCGAGGAATACATCATTGGTATAGTAGGATGGATCATAAAGAGCTGATAATAGACATGCAGATTAGAACAGTGACATCTTTAGTCATACAGATAGGAACCTTGCTTGGCTTATTGTGTCTCACATTGATGAATGTAGAGATACGATGGAGCAAAGCTGATATCACGTTGGCATACGCCATTCCCGCATTGGGAGTGGTGGGATTAGTGTGTCTGATCCAGAACCGGAGTGCATGGCGGTGGACGTGGATAGATTATTTAGCCGGAGGATGGATGGTCTTCTGGCTGCTGCGTGTCTGGGTGGGTGGGGAATTCCCTTGCGCCACTTCCTTCCTACAAATGTGCTGGATGTGTTTGCTGTACGTGGTGATGCGCTTGGTGTTTACTGGCTGCTCCTATACACTATTATATATAGTGACAGGGCTTATCTTGCTATTCGGTGCTATTGAATCACTTTGGGGCTTTTTGCAGATAATAAGCGAAACGAGCCGGCATAGTATGTTTGCCTTAACTGGAAATTTCCTGAATCCAGGGCCTTATTCCGCCTACCCGATGATGGGAGCCGTGGCAGGAATGGGACTGCTAAACGGACCCTCCCGACCTCCCTTAAATGGAGGAGAGAACGGAACAGGTAACGAGCATCGAGATAAATACTTTAGGGGCATTGTCGAGGTGCTCACTCTGGTGTGTTTGATGGTGCTGCCAGCTACTTGGAGCAGGGCCGCCTGGGTAGGTGTTGGAGTTGTGGCTTTGTGGATATGTAGAGAGAGATACTGGAAGTGGCGCTGGTTTGTATGGGGAGGATTATTGGCTTTGGCTATTGTCGTATTCTTTGTAAAACAAGGATCTGCCGAAGGAAGACTTATCATTTGGACTGCTGCTCTGACCTCTTGGTGTGAGAATCCAGTTTTGGGCGTAGGCTATGGCGGTTTTGATCATGCCTGTGCGGCGGGTATTGCGGCTTTATGTCAGCAGGATTCGACGATGTTTTCGGGATTTCAGCATGCTGGAGTTGCTGAGTATTCGTATAATGCATTGCTTCAGATACTTGTAGAACAAGGCATAGTGGGTGCTTCCCTCTGTGTTACATTAGTAGTTGTTGTACTATGTATAGCTTATCGCAAGTGCCCTCCGCTGTTGTTTGTCTTGGTATCGATGCTTCTGTTCTCGTTCTTCTCCTATCCATTGGAGATGCAGCCTTACAGAATAATGTTGACCATGATTGTGGCAGTCATTACATCGGTGCATTCCGATAATGAAAAACAGCAGAAGCCACAATGGTGGAAGCCCGCTTTAGTTGGCTTGTTGTCCATAGGCATTTGGTTTCCATTGAAAAGCGAAACAGAAAGAAGAAAAGAGTCAGATGAAGGTTATCGTCTCATATCGAGCCTGAAAGATCCATGTTTTTTGAAGGACTATAGAGAATTGCTGTCTGATGAGCGGGATAATAGCAGTTTCCTGTTTGATATGTCGAAACTACTGCAAAGCAATGGAAGATATAAAGATTCAAATGCCATACTCCAGCTGGGAATCCAAGTCAGCAGAGATCCGATGTTCTATGTATTGATGGGTAATAACTATAAAAGTATGGGATTCCCAGAGAGGGCAGATTCTGCCTATGTCAAGGCCTTCCAGATCCTGCCGAACCGTATGTATCCTCTCTACCAGAGGATGTTGCTCCAGCAGGAACTCGGGAATACTGACCTGATGCAAATTTTGGCTCGTCAAATAGTCGAGATGAAGCCCAAGATCAAATCCACTGCTACTGACGAGATGCAAGAGAAGGCCAGATTACTCCTGCAATAAAGAAGAGAATCCAGATTTATGAACAGAGTTTTCCATCATTCTAAATCAGTTTAGAAATCATTCTATGAGAAAAATCTTACTATTGTTATTGGGCACAATAATGCTCAGTTCTTGCGACAGAGAGTTGCGCTTTGCCTTAGATCAGGCCGGAGAGAACCGGACTGAATTGGAATCTGTACTGACGCACTATAAAGAGGAAGGAGATGACTTTAAACTGGAGGCTGCTAAGTTCCTGATACGAAACATGCCTTTCAACTATTCCTACGAAGGTAGTGCGGTAGAGATGTTGGATTCGCTCATAGAGCAGACCGCCTATGTGAGTGACAACAAAAGGAGCAAAAACATCGACGATCTGTTGGCGAACAAGAAGGGCGATATGCATCTTGCTGTAGATATTCGCAAAGTGAAAGCGGAATATCTGATAAAGATTATAGACCATGCTTGTGATGCCTGGCGCAATGCCCCTTGGTCGAAACAATATGACAAAGAGATATTCTATGAGTATGTGCTTCCATATAGATTGAATAACGAGATACTGAGTGACTGGCATCAGGGGATTGATGCGGAATTCCCATACTATGTCCATCCATATCTTTTGTCCCGAAGAGGTGTACAGTATGAGGCAGAGAGGGCAGAACTGGTAGGTTGCGAAACTAAAGAGTCAATCGGTACATCAGAAGGGAAAAGTGTCTGGATGAAAGACGAGGCATCTGAAGTCCGTTTTCATATTGCGTCAGAGGGTTTTGTGACCCGCCGATTGATCCTGAAGTACTCATGTTCTGATACCTTGGCGCATGTGCAGCTAGTGCTCAATGGTGTAGTGCAGGATACTCTGACTCTGGCTGCTACCAGAAACGCTCTGTCGTATAAGGAGAAATGGTTCAATACAATACTTCCTTTCCAACGGGGTGAGAATGTGTTGTGCATCACTAACCCATCCAAGGGACTTTCCATAGACTGCATCCAGCTGGGTGTAGTGGAGGAATGCAAAGATATGCCTTTGGTCGATTACTCAAAAAACTATTGGAGAATTCAGAATCTCCAAACCAATAGCTGCATCACCACCCAGAGTGAGACTGGTGCCAATTCAGACCCCATAGAACTTCGTGCTCTGGATCCAAATGATATCAATCAGGCGTTGCGCATCGACTATCAGGGTTTCCACCAATGGAAATTGCTGTGCCACCAGAAAGATTCTGTAGAGATTTGCCTGGAGGTGAAGTTCGGTACTCCTATGACTCAGTTGCCTGGCATGACGGTATCTCAGGGTAAATCTCTGTTGAAGACCTTCCAATTCTGGTATTTCATTCCAGCCGAGAATGGATGTCATCGCATATTGAACAAGCAGACTGGTATGTATCTCGAATCGAGAATTGATGCATTGAGCGGTAAAGAGATTCTTATTCAGAATGATTATGCCACAAGCCAGGCACAGCTGTGGAAGTTGGAACCGATGGGCAGTAATCCGTATGTGAATGAAGACTTCCCGATTGGATCTGCAATATCGGAGGCGGTAAGAGTCTTTGATGTAACACATCAGTTTGAGTACTATAATAGTAGCGGAAACATTGCCCCCAGAGGAACTACGTTGATGAAGGCTAAATCGGGCAAGTGCAGGGATGAGGTAGCTTTTGCCAACTATCTGTGCCGTCATATCGGTATTCCTGTGGCGGACGAGTTTACACCTAATTGGGCAAACCGAAGTATGAATCATTCATGGAGCGTACTCATAGATTCAACGGGCAAGCATATTCCGTTCTATATGGGGCTTATGCCGAGAGATACTGCCAATACATATCATCCATACAAGAAACCGAAAGTACTGCGTCGTCGTTTCTCTCCAAATATGGAGATGGTTAAGGACATGAAGGACGAAGAGAAACGCCCACAACTGTTCCAGAATCCGAGATTCACGGATGTGACTGATGAGTATTATAAAACCATTGATGTAGTGCGAGATGTGCCATCTGACCTTTCGGATCATCATAGTGTCGCCTACATCTGTGTGTTTGACAATAAGAACTGGGTGCCTGTGTACTATGGCAAAATCAAGGGAGGAAAGGTGACATACAAGTCTATGGTAGGAGATGTTGTCTATATGTCTGCTGTTTATGAGAACAATCGTCTTGTGCTGTTCGGTAATCCGTTCCTGGTCAGGACAGATGGCACAATCCAGTCGTTTGAACCGGACTTTGAACATACAGATGAAATGTATCTCATTCGTAAATATCCATTCTTGGGAGCAGACAGCTTCTTCAACCTCCGTATGGATGGAGGGCAATTCCAAGGAGCAAACCTCCCTGACTTCTCCGATGCTGTCATCTTCCATACGCACAGAGGTGCTACCAATGGCGATTGGTATGATATCCCAGTGGCAGATTCATTAGGGGAATATAAATACCTAAGGTATATTGGCAGTAGAGGTTCATTCTGCAACATCAATGAACTGGAGTTCTACGATGAGAACAACACCCAGATCGAGGGCAAGATCATCGGAACAGAGGGAGAGGGCTGGGCTCTGAAGGAGAATGTCTTCGATGGAGATATCCTGACAGGGTTTGCAGCATTGAGCCCAGATGGAAACTGGGTTGGCTTGGAACTGAAACAGCCCAAACTTATCAGTCATCTCCGATTCATTCCTCGCAATGATGGTAATTGTGTGGAGATCGGTGATGAATACGCTCTGTTCTGCTGGCACAATGGCCAATGGGAAGAGATAGCACACCAGTTAGCCACGAAGAATGAGTTGAGACTTGAAAACATGCCTACGAATGGTCTATACCTCCTTCGAGACTTAACCAAAGGTGTCGAGGAGCGAATCTTCTCGTATGAGAATGGCCGGCAGATATGGTGGTAGTTTGATATGCAATATGTATATGTGTTTGAGCCCTTTCCCTTTCTTGTTGAGAAAAGAATTGGGACTTATAGTTATTCACTTTAATTTTTTTTATATTTTATGAAAAAGAAATTTTTAGTCTTTTCATGTGTCTTACTTGCATTAGCAGGTATCGAGTTAACAAAAGAACTCCACTGTTGGGGAGGTGATTTGATTCTTGAAAATGTTGAAGCATTAAGTTGCGATGAACAAGGTTGTCCAATTCGTGGAACTAGTCGTTGTATTCCGGCAGATGACAATGCTTGTACAATTACGGAAAATGGAACTCCCAAGTACGTACATGAAAATATGCAATGGAATGATTAATGTAAAACTCTAATTTTAGAATTTTTCTAAGATTAGAGACTATTAATAATACAATTCAATGATAACTTTCTTAACCCTTTTACTCATATCGATAGTGTTGTTTAGCTCTTGCCAAAAACAAGAGTTAGATGATACTTTGCTTCGGTTTGATTTCGATTCGTTTGAAATGGTTGATCTAACAAATTCCAAATTTGAAATAATATCCAATGGTAATGGTATGAGTAATCCTTCGAATATTAGGATTGTAAATGATAGTATAATTGTTATTCGTGATACAAAGTCAAGGCCCAATAACCTTTGGTTGTTAAATATTCGTACGGGAATTATTGTTCCGTTCCTATTGTATGGTAAAAGTACAAATGAGGCTGTAGGTATAACAAATATTTGGGCGGACTCATGTGCTGTATTTTGTTACGATACAAGCGGAAAAATATTGAGAACGGATCTGAACAGGAATGACAATAGTTTTACTATTGAAAAGATCGCACAAGTACCAGTTAATGCGTATAGAGCAATAAGTATTGATGATAATCACTATATGACAACGTCATATGAAGGTAGATATAAAATCGTAGATAAACAAGACTCTATAATATCAGAATTTGGTGTATTTCCTATTGAAAATGAAAATGCTAATAATTCCGTATGCCAAATAGATGTTGAAACATCGCCTGATCAACAATTGATAGTTTGTGCAAATCGACAATGGCCTCAAATCGAGTTGTATAGAAGAGATGGATCATTACAGATGCTTTTGTCTGGACCATCAGAAATTGAAGCAGAAATAAAAAAAGTCGATTTTTCTGAAACTACATACGCAATAGTGCAAAGTCCAGGCTATTCTTGCTATCATTGTATTAGTTCGAATAAAACCGATTTTTTCGTTGGATATATTGGAAAGAAGAATAAGGAAAATCCAGATTTTAATAAAGGAGTTAATACTATCTTGTCATTTGCATGGGATGGTCAACCGAAATGTTTGTATAAGTTCGGTCATTATATTAAACATTTTGACTATGATGACTCAAATGGAGTCCTTTATTGTTTGATAGAATGTGATGATAGGTATCAAGTAGCTAAATATAAACTATGAACTGTAGGATGTTTAGAACTTTCCGCTTGTTATATGTGCTGTTCTTTTTAGTTTCTTGTTCGAATCAGAATCAGACCATAAATGAAGAAATTCGTAGTGTTTATGGTGAAATAGTAGAAATACCAGTAACTGAAATGATCAGGATGAATGAAAATAAGTCAAACTTTAATCATTGCAAGTACCATTTTCTTGTATATCAAGATGAAGAATCATGCTCTGATTGTGCGTTGTCTCATTATTCTGAGTGGGAAGAGGTACTAAGTGATTTCTTGCAGATAAAAGAATCTGTAGATTTGACAATTATATGGGAAGGAAATCATCTAGAAGAGGATATTCGTGAAGGTTTATGTTCTACAGATTACTCAAGATGTATATATTGGGACTCGACATACATATTTAAAAAGCGCAATCCGAAATTATCATGTCATTCTTATATGCATACACTATTATTGGATAGCTTGAACCAAATTATATTGGTTGGAAATCCAATTTTGAATCCTCGAATCCGTCAATTAGCATTGAAAAGACTTGAAAATAGAAATGACAAATAGTTTCATCTGCGCCGTTTTATCCCTTGTTGGACATTTCTATAAAAAAGTCACTGTGATTGCAGTGCAAAACCGCAAACCGGTAATACGGTAGTATATAAGGACGCTCATAGGGGATTGGTGTGATACTTCTACAAAATGAAACAATTATCAGTCATTATATATTTTTTAATGCAATTGCTGGCTTGTCCTCCGATGCAAGCCCAACGTCTCACCTTGGATAATGCCATCCGCATTGCCCAGGAGAACTCGTACTCTGCTCAGGTGGCGCAGTTCTCTTACATGGCAAGTTACTTGAACTACCGCTCTTTCAAGGCGCAGTTGATGCCGGCAGTGAGCCTGAGGGGAAAGGTTGCCAACTTCGACCACTCACTCATTGAGACGCGAAACTACGAAGATGGCCGTCTAAACTATGTGAACAACAACACCATGAGCAACTATCTGACGCTCTCCATCGACCAGCAGATAGCAGCTATTGATGGTACGGTATCGTTGCAGTCGTATCTGTACCGGTTGGATCAGTTCTCGTATGATGAGACAACCTGGAATTCGGAAATATCCGTTCTTAGGTGCAGACAGTTACTTTAATCTCCGTATGGATGGAGGACAGTTCCAGGGGGCGAACAAGTCAGATTTCTCGGATGCTGTTACCTTCCATACCCATCGTGGTGCTACAAATGGAGATTGGTATGACATTCCAGTGGCAGACTCCCTGACACAATACAAATATCTTCGCTACATGGGTAGCAAGGGCTCTTTCTGCAATATCAACGAACTGGAGTTCTATGATAAGACCAACACTAAGATTGAAGGAAGAATTATCGGCACTCAAGGAGAAGGTTGGGCTCCAAAGGAACGTGTGTTTGATGGAGATATCCTAACAGGATTTGCTGCATTGAGCCCAGATGGAAACTGGGTTGGCTTGGAACTGAAACAGCCCAAACTTATCAGTCATCTCCGATACATTCCTCGCAATGATGGTAATTGTGTGGAGATCGGTGATGAATACGCTCTGTTTTGCTGGTATAATGGACAATGGAAAGAGATAGCCCATCAGGTAGCAACAAAGAACGAGTTGAGACTTGAGAATATGCCAGCTAATGGTCTATACCTTCTTCGAGACCAGACCAAGGGTGTCGAGGAGCGAATCTTTTCTTATGAGAATGGTCGGCAGGTGTGGTGGTAATATGTATGAACAAAAGAAGGGCAATATTGCCCGAATAACTAATTATACTTTAAAAATATGAAGAAAAAACTATGGAAGTCCACATTTGTTGTGGCTATTGCTTTGACCACATGCATAGCTAGTGGTATTACTTATGCGCATAGTCCAAGTGCGCTTTTATCTGCAGCAGAATTTTTGATGGAAGAAAACATGCTGGCATTTTCAGAAGGTTATAACACAGAACCTGTATATGGACCAGCGTTAAAGATTATTCATCAAAAAGAAACGCTTGTCGATCACGTAAATACATTAGCCGCTTTTGAAGATTTTAATAATAAATATTCGTCAAACGTCGCTTCTCAGAAATATCAAGAGGTGTGTCAGATTACGAATTGCATGAGACAGACAGACGTGCCTTCAGAATATCATAAGTATGTTACTTTTAAGGATCCAACTTATTATTATTATGGAGAGCGGCAAGAGTATTTGTTGGATGGAAAATATGATAATTGTACAAGTTTCGGTTTGACAACATTGCCAGATTCTAGAAAGCCTTTAGCAATGACCTATTTTACAGAAGAATCATATTTCGCACAATTCTGATTTTTTGGATTTGACCAGATGCTGAGACGCCTATGTCTCAGCATCCTATTGATAAGCAATATGAAAATAAGTATTTTATTATTTGTCAGTCTTTTATTTGCGACTACGTCTTGTGCCCAGGATGAATATGTGGTTGACGATAACTTTACATATCATGTCTCAATAGATACACTGTACGAAGAGTTGAAATTTGATGATGTATTTGAGGAATACCGATGTATCGCTTTGAAGCAATCTCCGGATTACTTGATTTGTGAAATCAAGCAGTTGTTTCAGTACAAGGATAGAATCATAGTCGTTACTGACGGAATATACTGTTTCGATTTCGATGGTAATCCTGTATATAATATAGTCAATAGAGGTCATGCTAAGAATGAGTATCTGTATTGTGCTTCGGTTAGCCTGTGCGATAGCCTGCTGTATATGTACGATAGAGGAAAGCGCATGACTCATGTTTATGATGCATATAGTGGTAAGTACTTGTATGGTATAGAGAGTCCTTCTGTCGAGAATATTTATTGTATTGGAGACAAGATGGTGATAGAAGACAAGCTTAAATCAACCGAGCTTACCAGATCCAACAGTAGATTTTTTGTGTATGATAAATCTTTCACCAGATTGCAATATCGTGTCTTTGGCAAGGAACAATATCTGTACAACATAGGGTATCCTGTCTCAATTGGGAATAAAAGTATATTGTTCAGCGATTATTACGAATGCAGACTTTACAAGATGTTGTCAGATAGGGTCGTTTCGTATCTGCAGATAGATTGTGATACCCGATATAGGAATACTCCGGATCAGATAGGTCAGTCTATCCGAAAGGCAAGAAGCCAAAATGACAATTTGCATGCATTGCAACACGTTTGTGAAACGAAGACCCACATCTTTGGTACATTCATTTTCAAAAGAAAAGATTATGAATTTGTCCTTGATAAAAGAAGTGGACATAGCAAGGTGTGTATTCGTATTCTGGGAGAAGGTTACCAGCATTGGCATTCCAATTCCAGTGACCGACGTTTTGCCAATGATACTTATCTGTGCCGGTATTATGGGCCGGAACGCATTTATAGGCCTCAAAATAAATATGCCTATGGAGAGCAGTTGTCTATAAATCATCCCGAATATCGAAATCAAAAGATTTTGCAGGATTGCAGGCCTGATGATAATCCGATCGTTATACTTTATCGGTTCCGCAGTTTTTGATCTTGGTTGCTATTGGCATCATGATGTCCTTTCTGTCAAGGGGCATCATTTTGACTACGATGATTCAAATGGATTCCTTTATTGTCTGATGGAACAAGATGATAGGTTCCAAGTGGTGAAATACAAACTGTAATTCAGCATTTTCCACCTCTCCCCCCAAAAAAGGAAAAATTGGATCTTTTTTATATTTGTTTAAAAATAGCGTATTGTACTTTATGAGGTCGTTCTTCATTCTTATCTATGCATTCTGTTTCGGTATTGTGTTAGGCAGTAATATCGAAGTTCCCTTTCCGTCCAGTTGGAGAAGTGTGCATAATGGAGATTGGATCATTTCCTTCTTTGATGACAATGTCATCTATGGAAATCGGTTCTGGGAGTATCAGAAAGATACTCTTTTCAACGTAATCACAATCAGTCATGACAAGATAGACCTGCCAATTAAAATGAAAGCGTTGGGACAGAACCGTTATGAGATAAAGGTGGGCGAGAATAACTATATATGCCAACAGATTACTGGAAATACACTACCAGACTATCCGACAAAGGATCTTCGTGCAAAGCTGAAAGATAACCACTTTCAAATTGGCGATTCCGTCACCATCATCGGATGGCTGAAGGATATGCCTGCCAAGCTGATGGAAAAAGACAAGCAGTTCTCCGTGCAATATAGAAATGTATTAACAGAAAACAACGAAACATTTGCTGCTGATATGGACTCTTTGGGTCGGTTCCAACTGAAATTTCCATTAGTTAATACAGCTCAATTTTTCATAGATTGGGGAAGATGCAACCTAGTACTTCCTTTGGAATCTGGTGAAAACTATTTTCTGTTGGTTGACTTCAAAGATAACAAAAGGCTCATAATGGGACATGATGCAAGATTGCAAAATGAGATTTTGGCAACAGAAAGTGCCTATAATGTTTTTTCGTTTGATATTCAGTATATTATTTCCGATACATTGTCGGAAACATCATTCAATGCCTACATGCGAACCATAGATCAGAGAGGCGATAGTATCCTACGGAACAACATCAAAAGACGCCCCAATCTATCTCAGCGATGGTTTTATTATACTAAATGGCGTTGGAAGATGCATTGCGCCTTTAATATTGGGCAATCACGCTTCAACAATCGGCCTTTCTCATTGCCCCAATGTGCTGAATCTTGTGCAAAACGGTATTGGGATCAACTCCCCAAACCCTATTCTGTCTATAGTGACCAATCGACATTCATTGTGGATTATATCAACGGGGCATTCAATTCGACGAGAAATGAATCAGACTTTGTACATGACATGGTAACTGCGTGCGATATACAACTAACGCCCGAAGAGACTTTGGGACATGCCCTATATTTGGAACAAAATAGAGCAAATATGCAGCAGATTAGATTATTGAACGTCACTGAGGCGCAGAAGCTAAGAATGCAATGGAGAGAGGACCATAAAGAAGTGTGCTCCTTTTACGTAGAATTAAAGAAAAAGTATGGAGTAGATAGCCTCTTACAACGCAACAAGTCTTTCTATTTATTCCATAGATACGCACATTTCCTGGATTCTATTTGTTACAATCAGGAGTTGAAGGACATCTGTATGACGAGACTGTTTCTTGAAGATCTTATCCGAACAAAGACGTCTTTACCACAACGAACAATCGATCAACTAAAAAAGTATATTCACAATCCTTCGTTGCTGGAAAGAGTATTTCTGCGCAGCGATATGTACAAACCGAAAGACGCAGATCTTCGGACAGAGAATAGTCTTGTTATCCCCTTGGATTCATTGATGAATGTAAATGAGGGGGTGGGATTGCTCAAAAAAATTGTTGAACCTTTCCGAGGCAAACTGGTATTGATTGATTTTTGGGGAACTTGGTGCGGCCCATGTCGTGCATACTTAGCCAAGTCCCAACAAGAATATCAGGCATTGAAGGATTATGACATTGTATATCTTTATCTAGCGAACCGTACTCCAGATCAAGCTTGGAAAAATGCTATTCGCGAGTACAATGTCCAAGGGCCCAATGTTGTCCATTATAACCTGCCAGAGGTTCAACAGAGTGCTATTGAGCACTATCTGAATGTGACAGGTTTTCCTTCTTTCCGTCTGATAGATAAGCAAGGCAACCTATACAAAGATAAAGTGAATCCAAGAAATCTGCCTGAATTTATATCGATTTTGCAAAATATTCAATGATATAATGTGTGAATTTGTCTTCTAATCAAAATAATTGTTATCTTTGTGCATAATATTTGTATAATGAATAAACACTATTTGGTTTTATTAACTTTATTGCCATGCTGGTTCGGAGGTGCAGCCTTCGCCCAACGTCTCACCTTGGACAATGCCATACGCATTGCCCAGGAGAACTCGTATTCGGCTCAGGTGGCACAGTTCTCGTACATGGCGAGCTACTGGAACTACCGTTCGTTCAAGGCGCAGCTGATGCCGGCTGTGAACCTGAGGGGAAAGGTAGCCAACTTCGACCACTCGCTCATAGAGACGCGTAACTACGAGGATGGCCGTCTGAACTATGTGAACAACAACACGATGAGCAACTACCTGACCTTGTCTGTCGATCAGCAGATAGTCGCAACAGGTGGTACCATCTCGCTGCAGT
>DCGV01000045.1:8203-35802 GCA_002314725.1 Bacteroidales bacterium UBA1769 | reverse complement strand
TCTATTTCAATAGCAAAAAGCAGGGCGAGGTAGATTTTGTCATTGAGAAAGGAAACGCTATTCCTATAGAAATAAAGTCAGGCAAGGACTATGAACGCCATCGGGCATTAAACAATATCCTTGACAAAGAAGACTATGAAATTCAACAGTCATATGTCTTCTGCCAAGACAATCTCAAATTATCGGGCAAGATCACTTATCTTCCTATCTATATGCTGATGTGTCTCAATAGAGAAGTGAAGATGGATAATCCGATATATAAGCTGGATTTGACAGGGATTTCGTAATTTGACATTAAACATATTGTTCTGTCAACTTTTTTCAGTTTAAGTCAAAGCCCCTCCAGAAGGAAGGGCTTTTGGTTGTAATTTCTAAAGAGTCCCTACGTTGTTATTCTCTAAATTTTTCCGATTGTTGAGCAATTAATTCGGCATCATCAAAATAGTTGATGCGCATAGCATCTTTCACATCTTTGAGAGTTTGTGCTGCAACGGCACGAGCTTGATTGCTACCTTTTTTCAAGACCTCATAAACATAAGGGATATTCTGTTCCAACTCTTTACGACGTTTCCTTATAGGTTCAAGAGTATCATTCAATACTGAATTCAAGAATGTCTTGATCATCATATCACCAAGACCTCCTTTACGATATTGCTCCTTAACCTCGTCAAGCGAGTTGAATTCGAAACTTACCTTCTTACCGATGAAAGCCTCACGGAACATCGCAAAATGTTCAGGACGGCAGAAGGCATCAAGATATGTGAAAACTGTATTACCTTCAACTTTTCCAGGATCGCTGACCTGTAGATGTCCAGGATCTGTAAACATCCCTTTCACTTTGGCCCATACTTCTTCTGCGGAATCAGAGAGATAGATGCAATTGCCGAGAGATTTGCTCATTTTGGCTTTGCCGTCTGTACCGGGAAGGCGCAGGCAAGCAGCATTGTCTGGGAGCATTATTTCTGGCTCTACCAAAACCTCACCATATGTTGAATTGAATTTACGTACGATTTCACGGCACTGCTCCAACATAGGTTTCTGGTCCTCCCCTACAGGAACTGTAGTGGCTTTGAAAGCTGTAATATCAGCGGCCTGACTGATAGGATATGTAAAAAAGCCTACAGGGGTTCCAGCCTTATTGTCATCATCATTATCAGAGAAACCTCTCATCTGCATCTCCTGTTTTACAGTAGGATTGCGTTGAAGGCGCTGAACAGTAACAAGATTCATATAGAAAAATGTCAATTCAGTCAATTCACTGACTTGTGATTGAATAAACAGCGTGGACTTTTCTGGGTCCAAACCAGCAGACATATAATCAAGAGCAACCTCAATTATATTTTGGCGAACCTTCTCAGGATTGTCAGCATTATCTGTCAATGCCTGAGCATCAGCTATCATTACATAAATCTTATCAAACTCACCACTATTCTGAAGCTCCACTCTACGACGAAGCGATCCAACATAGTGTCCGATATGCAACCTTCCAGTTGGTCTGTCACCAGTCAATATGATCTTACCCATCTCTTACTCCTTAACCTCTTTTAATTTCTCACGTATTTGAGCCTCAATCTCCTCAGCCAATTGAGGATTATCTTTCAATAATTGTTTGACAGCATCTCTTCCCTGAGCAAGTTTGGCCTCTTGATAACTGAACCAAGAACCACTCTTCTTAATCACATCCAAATCAACACCCAAATCAACTATTTCACCGATATGGGAAATTCCTTCACCAAATACAATATCAAACTCTGCCTTCTTGAAAGGAGGTGCCATCTTATTCTTCACAATCTTGGCACGTGTACGATTACCTGTAGCATCTTCACCATCTTTCAACTGAGTGACACGACGGACGTCGATACGCACTGAAGCATAGAATTTCAATGCATTACCACCGGTAGTTGTTTCAGGATTACCGAACATTACTCCAATCTTCTCGCGAAGCTGGTTGATAAATATACAGCATGTATTGGTTTTTGAGATATTAGCTGTCAATTTCCTTAATGCCTGACTCATTAGACGGGCTTGAAGACCGACTCTGTTATCTCCCATCTCACCTTCGATCTCAGCCTTAGGAGTAAGTGCAGCTACTGAGTCAATGACTATAATATCAATAGCACCTGAACGGATAAGATTATCTGCAATCTCCAAAGCCTGCTCACCATTATCAGGTTGAGAGATCAATAGAGTATCGACATTTACACCAAGATTCTTGGCATATGTACGATCGAAAGCGTGTTCAGCATCTATGATAGCGGCAATTCCACCTTGTTTCTGAGCCTCAGCTATCGCATGTATGGCCAATGTTGTTTTACCACTGGATTCAGGACCAAAAATTTCGATTACTCTTCCACGTGGATAACCTCCAATTCCCAATGCGTTATCGAGAGCTATCGAACCAGTTGCGATTGTAGAAACTTCCCAATCAGGCTCCTCTCCCATCTTCATAATTGAACCTTTGCCAAAATCCTTCTCAATCTTATCAAGAGTTGCTTGAAGTGCTTTCAGCTTCTGCGCATTATCAGCAGATTTTGCAATTTCTTCTTTTTCTTTAGCCATAAAAATAAGTTTTAGAAAGTTTGTCGCTATAAGTTTTTCTCTTTACAAAGGTACTTATTTTTATTATTTTTGCACTATGAAAGAGAAATTATTGGGCAAAACTTTATCTGAATTAAAGGAGCTTGTTTCCAAGCTGGAATTACCCTCTTATTCTGCACAACAGATAGCTTCATGGCTCTACCAAAAGCGAGTAAAAAGCATAGACGAGATGACAAATCTCTCAAAAATCACTCGTGAAAGATTGAACGAAAACTATGAAGTGGGGCAAAATCAATATGTCCAAAAATTCATCTCAAAAGATGGGACGCAAAAGTATCTTTTCAAGAATCAAAAGGCGAACAGATACATTGAAGCAGTGATGATCCCAGAATTCGAGGATCCATTGGAGCAGACAATAGCCAGAGCAACTGTATGTGTCTCTTCACAAGTCGGATGCAAGATGAATTGCCAATTCTGTATGACAGGCCGAGGTGGCTATCATGGCAACTTGGATGCAGGGGACATTATCTCCCAATTCATTTGCATCGATCAGGCAGATGAACTGACCAATGCTGTATTCATGGGCATGGGCGAACCATTGGACAATTGGGACAATGTAAAAAAAGCCTTGGAAATCATCACCTCATCATGGGGATTCGGATGGAGCCCGAAACGAATCACTCTTTCGTCTGTCGGAATCATTCCGAATCTTGAAAAATTCCTCAACGAAAGCAAATGTCACCTGGCAATAAGCCTTCATAACCCATTTGACGATGAAAGGGCAGCTCTGATGCCGGTGCAAAAGGCATATCATCTTGAGGATATCATTGACCTCATAAAAAAATACGACTTCTCCGGCCAAAGACGTGTCAGTTTTGAGTATATAATGTTTGCTGGAGTCAATGATACAAGACGACATACAGACAGGCTTATTAAACTTCTAGGAGGGCTTGAATGCAGAATGAATCTTATCAGATTCCACACTATTCCGGATTCTCCACTCAAGACATCGTCGATTCAGACGATAGAGGAGTTCAAGAAACGTCTTAACAACGCCGGGATAATAACAACTCTTCGAGCATCCCGTGGAGAGGATATTATGGCCGCCTGTGGTCTTCTTGCAGGTAAGGAGGGAGAGAAAGATGAGCGCACCTAACCATTTGGGAAATATGATGCGTCTCTGTAGCAGACGTGAATATTGTGTTTTTGATATCAGACAAAAGCTTCAACAAAAGGAATTGGATCCAAAAGCGATAGATGAGATTCTGAACACATTGATCTCAGAAAAATTCTTGAGCGATCAACGTTATGCTGCTGCCTTTGCAAGAGATAAAAGTGGACTTCAGGGTTGGGGAAGTACAAAAATTAAGTTAGCTTTGCAGAGGAAACATATTTCTGATGATATTATAACTGAAGCTTTGAAATCAATTGACATTCAAGCATCTCAGAGAAAGTTCCAAAGTGTTGTCAAAACGAAACACAATGCTTTGATCAGAGAAGATTTAAGGAAAAATAACAACATACCCGCAGACAGGGCCAGAATGATGAAAATCAGAGAGAAATTGATTAGATTCGCCATCTCCCGCGGATATAGTATGGATGAAATTTTGAATATTATCAATAATTGATAGCCGTTATATGATTACCATCGAACAACTGAACCAATATAAGGAGCGTGCGGCCACTCTGAGGAGGTGTCTTTGACATTGACTCCAAAAGGGAAGAATTAAAGAATAAACAACAACACACCCTTGAAGCCAACTTTTGGGATGACCCAAAAGCTGCCGAATCATTTATGAAGGGGGTATCTGCCGTTAAATATTGGATTGATGGCTACGATGAAATCGACACTCTCATCAGCGATCTTGAAACTCTAATTGAATTTGGTGAGGATGCCGCAGAAGATGCTGAACATGCATATAATTCCCTCGGGAAGAAGATTGAAGCATTGGAATTGAGAAATATGCTTGGGCAAGAGGGAGACAACCTTGGCGCCATAGTAAAAATCAACTCAGGAGCTGGCGGAACAGAGAGCAATGACTGGTCTTCAATGCTTATGAGGATGTATATCCGTTGGGGCGAACGTAACGGTTACAATATCCGCATCTCCGATGTACTAGAGGGCGAAGAAGCAGGGATCAAATCCTGCACAATTGAATTTGAAGGGGACTTTGCATTTGGTTATCTTAAGGCAGAAAGTGGCGTTCACAGATTAGTCAGAATATCACCATTCAATGCTCAAGGAAAACGTCAAACCACATTCTCTTCAGTTTTTGTATACCCATTGGTTGACGACACAATCGAGATTGAAATCAACCCTGCCGATTTGGAATGGGACACATACCGTTCATCAGGAGCTGGCGGGCAGAATGTCAACAAAGTCGAAACTGGTGTCAGAGTAAAACACATACCTACAGGTATTGTTGTAGAGAATACTGAAACCAGATCTCAACTTGACAATAGACAGAATGCACTTCGTATATTGAAATCTCATCTTTATGACCTCGAATTGAAAAAGCGTCAGGAGAAACAGGCTGAGCTTGAGGGACAGAAGAAAAAGATCGAGTGGGGATCACAGATCCGCAGCTATGTCCTTCACCCATACAAGATGGTCAAGGATCTGCGTACCGGATACGAAACATCTGACACACAAGCAGTTCTAGATGGGGATATCAATGACTTTATGAAATCGTACTTAATGGAAAATTAAAAAATATATAACACAAACTATGGAATTTAAATATGCACCTATGTTTCAGCTTGGTGAGGACACCACTGAATATTACAAAATCCCTGGATCAGAGAAGTTCGTTTCTGTTGGAGATTTTGAGGGTAAACCGATTTTGAAAGTTGAAGCTGAAGCTTTGACACTTCTGACAAACACAGCTTTCAGAGATGTATCATTCATGCTACGTCCTGCACACAACGAACAAGTTGCCAAAATCCTTTCTGACCCAGAGGCTTCAGAAAATGATAAATATGTAGCATTGACAATGCTTCGTAATGCAGAAGTTGCTTGTAAAGGCAAACTTCCCGTATGCCAGGATACAGGTACCGCAATCATTCACGGTGAGAAGGGCCAACAAGTTTGGACAGGATATTGCGACGAAGAGGCACTTTCCAAGGGAGTATTCAAAACTTATACTGAGGAGAATCTTAGATACAGCCAGAATGCCCCTCTTAATATGTACGATGAGGTTAACACGAAATGCAACCTCCCTGCACAGATTGACATCGAGGCTTCCGAAGGTATGGAATACAGATTCCTATGTGTTACAAAAGGTGGTGGTTCTGCCAATAAATCATATCTATATCAAGAGACAAAAGCACGTATCCAGAACCCTGGTACATTGATTCCTTTCTTGATTGAAAAGATGAAGACATTAGGTACAGCAGCTTGTCCACCTTACCATATCGCTTTTGTTATCGGCGGAACTTCTGCAGAACGTAACCTGCTTACTGTAAAATTGGCTTCATGTCACTATTATGATAATCTTCCTACAACAGGAGATGAGACAGGTCGTGCTTTCCGTGATATTGAACTTGAAAAGCAAGTTCTTGAAGAGGCTCACAAGATTGGTCTTGGTGCACAATTCGGCGGTAAATATATGGCACATGACGTAAGAATCGTTCGCCTTCCACGCCACGGTGCAAGTTGCCCTATCGGATTGGGTGTTAGCTGTTCTGCTGACCGAAACATCAAATGTAAAATCAACAAGGATGGTGTATGGATTGAAAAACTTGATGACAATCCAGGAAGACTTATCCCAGAAGAACTTCGTCAGGCAGGTGAAGGCAATGCTGTAAAAATCGATCTTGACCAACCAATGAAGAATGTATGCAACATTCTTAAACAATATCCTATCGGTACACGTCTAAGCTTGAACGGTACAATTATCGTAGGACGCGACATTGCACACGCGAAGATTAAAGCACGTCTCGACAATGGTGAAGAGATGCCTGAATATCTAAAGAATCACCCTATCTACTACGCAGGGCCTGCTAAGACTCCTGCAGGGATGCCTTGTGGCTCAATGGGCCCTACTACTGCAGGTCGTATGGATCCATATGTAAATGAGTTCCAAGATCATGGTGGAAGTTTGATTATGCTTGCCAAAGGTAATCGCAGTCAAGCTGTTACTGATGCTTGTAAGAAACATGGCGGATTCTACCTTGGTTCTATCGGAGGTCCAGCTGCAATACTTGCACAAAACAATATCAAGAGCATCGAATGTGTCGAGTATCCAGAACTTGGTATGGAGGCAATTTGGAAAATCAAAGTAGAAGATTTCCCTGCTTTCATTCTTGTTGACGATAAAGGAAACGATTTTTTTGCACAATTTAAATAATTACTACCATGACTCTATCTGACAGAGTAAACAACTTACAACCTTCTGCAACTCTAGCGATGTCACAAAAGAGTAGTGAAATGAAGGCACAGGGTTACGACATTATCAATATGAGTGTCGGTGAACCAGATTTCAACACTCCTGACCACATCAAGTCAGCCGCCAAGAAAGCCATTGACGACAACTGGTCAAGGTATAGTCCAGTCCCAGGTTATCCTGCACTTAAAGATGCCATTGTAAAGAAATTGAAAAATGAGAACAATCTGGATTATAAACCTTCTCAGATTCTTATCTCAAATGGAGCAAAACAATCAGTTTGTAACACCATTATGGCACTTGTCAATCCAGGAGATGAAGTGATCGTTCCTGCGCCATATTGGGTTAGTTATCCACAGATGGTTATCCTGGCAGGCGGAAATCCAGTCTCTATCAATGCTACAATAGAGCAGGATTTCAAAATAACTCCAGAACAGTTGGATAGTGCCATCACCGACAAAACCAAACTTCTTATTTTATGTTCACCATCCAACCCTACCGGTTCAGTGTATAATAAAAAAGAGTTGGAAGGATTGAAGAATGTTCTATTGAAACACGAAAACGTTATCGTTCTTGCTGACGAAATATATGAACATATCAATTATATCGGTCATCACGAAAGCATCGCACAATTCGATGACATAAAAGATCGTGTTGTAATTGTGAACGGCGTTTCCAAGGCTTACGCTATGACAGGTTGGAGAATCGGTTATATTGCTGCTCCAGAGTGGATTGTTAAGGGCTGCAATAAACTTCAAGGTCAATATACAAGTGGAGCGTGCAGTGTCAGCCAGATGGCAGCACTTGCTGCATACGAAGGAGATCAAGGTTGCGTTGAGCAGATGCGTATCGCCTTTGAAAGAAGGAAAAAACTTATCGTAAAACTTATGCGTGAGATTCCTGGTCTAGAGGTAAATGAACCACAGGGTGCGTTCTACATCTTCCCAAAATGCTCAAGTTTTTATGGAAAGAAAGGCATTAATAACTCCAATGATTTTGCTATGTATCTTCTTGAAAAAGGACTTGTTGCTACTGTTGGAGGAGATTCCTTCGGTAGCCCCGAATGCTTCAGATTGAGTTATGCGACCAGTGATGAGAATATCATCGAAGCTTGCAGGCGAATAAAAGAGGCCTTGAAGGAGCTGGAGGGATAGTTGAGAGTTAAGAGTTGAGAGTTAAGAGTTAAGAGTTAAGAGTTGAGAGTTGAGAGTTG
The DNA here is from genome assembly GCA_002314725.1 of Bacteroidales bacterium UBA1769. Taxonomy (GTDB): domain Bacteria; phylum Bacteroidota; class Bacteroidia; order Bacteroidales; family UBA932; genus Cacconaster. The sequence continues at coordinate 27,666 of DCGV01000045.1, read as the reverse complement.
AGAGTTGAGAGATAAGAGATTTTTACATTATCAAATACAATTTATCATGAAACGAATAATCCTTATGATTGCGCTGATTGCAAGCGTCTTTACCGCATCAGCACAAATGATGTTCCGTGGACCTCGCGTTGATACAGTTAAAATATGGCCTAACGGAGCTCCAAATGCTTTTGAACTTAAGCCTGAACAACTTCCAAGAAATGGAGGTGATGCATTTACCGAAGCTATTATGGAAGTATATCCTGCAAGAAACCCTAATGGTCTGTGCATTATCATGACACCAGGTGGAGCATATATGACTGTCGCTGTGGATCCTGAAGGAAGGGACTTTAAAGATTGGTACAATACCCACGGTATCACATGTTGTGTCTTGAAATATAGACTACCTTATGGTCATGCAGACGTCCCTCTTTCAGATGTTCACGAAGCAATTAAAATTCTGAAATCAAGAGCACAAGAGTATGGTATTACCAAGATAGGAATTCAAGGCGGTAGCGCAGGTGGACACTTGGCTGCTTCAGCAGCTACTCATTATGATGCTGAAACCCGTCCAGACTTCCAGATTTTGTTATATCCAGTTATTACTATGGAGGAGTCTTTCACTCATAAAGGATCAAGAGATGCACTTCTTGGAGCAAATCCATCACAGGAACTGATAGATTTCTATAGTAATGAAAAACAGGTTTCAAAGGATAACCCACCTGCATTTATCGTAGTTTGCGAGGATGACGGTATCGTACCTCCTGTTAATAGTTTGAGATATTACGAAGCTCTTCTAAACAATAAAGTACCAGCTGAAATGCATATCTATGCCAGCGGCAACCATGGTTGGGGATGGAGAGACACTTTCATTCATAAACACGAAGCATTCGATGCACTTCTTTTATGGCTTGAACAGTTCAAGAAGTAATAGAATCTATTACATACAAAAAATGCGGGTTTCAACAATTGAAAACCCGCATTTTTTATGATGTTATATTAGTTATTCAATTTTGATGATCTTAGAAAAACCTGTGATATCAAATACCTCTCTAACTGCAGGACGCATATTGACCATAACCAATTTACCACCCTTAGAAGATACGCTCTTTTGAAGCATAAGGAACATTCTCAAACCTTGGCTTGATGTGTATTCCATATTTGTACAATCCATTTCAATATCTGGATTAGCATCCTCCATTAGAGGAGTGATATCATTCTGGAATTGAGCTGCGTTAGTTGTGTCTAGACGGCCATTGAGAGTAACAATTGTTTTGTCTCCTTGTTTGTTAATTGAAATTTCCATATTTGTTGTTATTTATTAATTAATTTCTTTTCTCATTGTAAAAATATTACAACCTTTCTCATATTTGTATTCAAGTGAATCCATCATCTGCTTACAAATAAATATGCCCAACCCACCTATCTGTCTCTTTTCAACAGGAGCTTCGATATCAGGGTCTTCTTTTGCCAATGGATCGAATTCTATACCACCATCCTTGAAACCGATGACAAGAACATTACCATCCATTATTACACTAACTTCTATCCATGTAGAACCTGAATAGCATAAAATATTCTCCTCAACCTCCTCAACACAAAGTCTAATCTTAAATTGTAAATCTTCATCAAGCTTTGCAACTTCCTGAGTTTGCATCACTTCTTCGATAATTTCGGCATTTCTACCTTCAATAGGGTCAAATCTTTTTATCATAATCGTAATTATTTGTCAAAATTAACTGAAAAAATGGTAATATCATCATTTTGATCATTTCCATTTGCAAATTTATGGACACTGTCAAATAGTGAATCTACTACCTCTTTTGCCGTTGCTTCCTGTGGGATATTTGAAGCGAACTCAAGGAGTCTATCTTCACCGTAAAGATCCTTTTGTTTATTCTCGGCCTCAGAAACACCATCAGTATATGCTATGATTCGACAGCCCTTCTCAAGTTGAACCGTTTCGCCTTCGTAAGGGAAGTCTGGGAATAGACCTACAGCTAAATTAGGCAACGCATGAAGATATCTGGCAGTACCATCTGGATTTACAATTACCAAAGGATTGTGACCTCCGTTACAGAAATCCATCTCCATAGTTTCGAGGTTCACTCTAGCAGAGAATAGAGTGACGAACATACCGTCCGAATTATTTTCAGTAATAATATTGTTAATCTTATAAATAATCTCCTGTGGATGGAAATCAGCATTCTTGAAGAAGTTGAATGATGATTTCGTCACCGCCATGAACAAAGCAGCAGGGACACCTTTACCTGATACATCTCCTACAGCAAAGTATAAATATTTGCCCAACTCTTTTCTGACGTAGAATAGGTCTCCACCAACCTCTTTAGCTGGAGAGATAGCGCCATAACAATCATAGCCAGGATTCTTCTTGAATTTCCGAGGCAAGAAAGACATTTGAATGGAGTTTGCAATAGCAAGTTCACTTTCAATACGCTCCTGCTCAGCAGTAGCTGTCTTCAATAGTGAGAAATATTCATTGACTGTATTTTGAAGATACTTCATTGAGAGTTCCAATTGCTGGATCTCTCCATTAGCTGCAGTATTCGGAATTCTTGCGTGGAAATTACCTCGTGACATATTTACGGCAGAGTATGTCACCTCTGTAATAGATTTAGTCAAACGTTTTATTATCTTCTTGCTCGAAATATAGAGGATAATCAAACCAAGGAATGCAATCGTGAAGAGCAATAAGTTAATGGTAGTAACTGCGCTGAAGAAATCATTGTAACTGCAGATACCCATTATTGTCCATCCGTTCTCCAGAGAAGTGTATACAACATACCGCATCCTGCCGTCTGCAGGATATGAGGTAGATCCTAAACCACCGCTCATCATCTTGATACATTGAGACAAGCGTTTGGAGTCATTCTTTTCTATTGGGCCGGTATAAATAGTCTCATTCAAAATACGTTCTCGTTCGACATGAGTAACGTATGTTCCTGATTTACTTACAATTAATGTAATAGCACTCTCATAAGGCTTGAACTGATCCGCAATATCGGCCAACCAACTCAAGTCCAAATCCATTCTGAATACACCGATGAATATACCATCTATATCAAAAATAGGAACAGTATAGGACGCAATAGTGGATGTACCGGATACGGAATAAGATGGTTCATTCCAATATGACTTACCGGTCAACTTAGGAATCTGATACCAATCCTGATAGAAATAGTCATACTCATAACTACCCATTACCTCCGTAGTTATCATACCGGTGGTATCTTGATTGGACATTACCATAAAATACTCTTGATCTGCCCTATGAAGGAAAGGTTCATACGCAATTGCACATGAAACTATCTTGTCATCCCTATTGACAACATCCCGTGTCAACTCCTCAATAAACTCATCATTATTCAGGAATTGTGGTAATGACATTGCAAATGCATCTGCAATTGATGAAACAGAAGAGAGAACCTTTTCTATTTCCAATTTGCTGTTATTTAATGAACTCCTTGCATTCTGTGAAGACTGGTTGTAAACGATGATCAGTGATACAATAGTCACAGCCACGAGCGCTATGATAAAAACAAGCGCCGTTCTTCTAATAATGTTCTTTGAAAGAACAGAAGCGAAAGATGTGAATTTCTGTTTTGAGGTCATCGTACAAAAGTATTATAGTCAACTGGTGACTCAATATACCCAAGTTGCATCAGATAATCATTCAACATATAGAATGTATCCTTATCAATTCTTCTATATTCTATTTTTTTGGAATCAGCACTGGTCTGAAGTTTCAGAACCTCTTCAAGCATTTTCTGCTGCATTGGTCGATTAGTGATGATATTGTTCTCTCTAATAAACTTCATTACGATATCCAATGTCTCCTCTCTGTTTGCGACTGCATAAGACCACCCTTTCTTTGTTGCTTTGATGAATTTATCTACCACATCAGGATTACTCTCCAAATACTGCTTCGTAGTATATAATCCATCACCAGGGAAACTGTATCCAAGATCAGAAAATCTAATTTGATACTCATTGGGGATCCTACCCTTAGCGAAAAGAAGGGAGATATACTCACTGTAACTATAGCATAACATTGCATCGATAGCATTCGCCAAGAAAAGATTATTTGCCTGAATAGAGTTAACCCAATCAACTTCTATATTGAAATCTTTACAGAAGAATTCTGCAATCTCTGCAAAACCTGTTTTCCATCTACCGACCCTCTTACCTTGAAGATCTACGAAAGAATTAATTGGAATACGGCTTACACACATGATACCAGACTCCTGTCCAGTCTGCAAAATATTCACTAGATTCCCAACCTTTGCATCTGCAATCATGGATGAAATAAGCTCATTCGTGAAGATGTCTACAGCACCCTCCTCAACGTAATCGAGGACATTGTTAGTGGTTGTAGAACTCATATGAAGTATCTCTACATCTAGGCCTTCTGCAGCATAGAACCCCTTCTCCTTCGCCACATAATAACCTGCAAATTGCGCTTGAGCGAACCATTGTGGCATAAATCTTACCTTCTTGTCCTGACCTGAAAGAGAGAAAGAAGTTGCAATTAACAATATGAATATTAAAATACGTTTCATTTCTCCGGAATAATTAGATTAATTGCCTTTTCAAGTACATCAATATCGATAGATGATGATCCGAAAACCTCACCATCAGTTCCCACATAAATCAAATCTTTTGATCTGATCTCTATATGCTTCGCTCTTTTGGTTATTAAAAACCTCTTACAGAAATCATTGGTAATATGTTCACCTACCCTGAAATATTTAAGTATCTTAATAAATACAAATAACGACATTATCTTGAAGATATTTATATCCAGCCAGCCATCATCATTAACAGCATTTGGAGCACACAGAAACTCTCCTCCCGTATATTTTCCGTTGGCAATCTGACCACTCTGAATATACTTCACACCTATGGACTCCCCATCGAGTTTTATATCCAAACGATTGATTCTGTATGCAATAACAGCCTGCCTGATACCCTTCATGTATGGATCCTTATCTCCATTATAAGATGCTAACTGAGCTAAAACACAAGCCATAGCATCCATTCCAATACTGACAACGTTCAGGGCGTAATTGTCATTTATCTTTATTACGTCAACTTTACTTATTTCACCATTTATCAAAGCTTTAAGACTCTGAAAAGATCTGTCAGGATAATATTTGACAAAATCGTTGGTACCTCCGAAAGCAAGAATTGCCAAGTACTTATTATCTCTATTTACAAGACCGGACATTACTTCATTTGTAAGACCGGCACCACCACAAGCGACAAAACAGACCTCTATCTTCGGATTCAAATCGCAGAAGATGTTGACATATCGAGTGGCATCTCCGATATCTGTAGTGATGTAGATCTCGTAATCAATATCTAATCCCGAGATCTGGCTCTTCACTTGATCGAGAACCTCAAATTTGTCTTCGCGTCCGTTAAATATTAAAATGTACTTCATGGTACTAACGTTGGCGTTTGTCTTTTAACTTCATTATTATAACTCTGGCATCATCATCACAAACATCTTCAGTTATAGATTCACAATAACCAGTAATTAGTTTGACTGCTAATTCATCTGCTTGAGGATTAGAAAGAATTGAGAATTTGCAACTCTTCTGTAAGCACTTTATGATTACATCATTATCCTTTTCGCTGTAATTTATGTCGAAAACAACCTCTCCGGTAAATGGTAATATATTTTCAAGCAACTCCTCAAGGATTAATTGTAACATATTTACAACATAATCGCTCAATGAATATTTTCTGCAGAAAGTATCAATTTGACCATTCATGCTGTGAAGGTCATATCTCTTATCTGATATCTTGAACTCCAGAGTTCTAATCTTATTGATAAATGCCTTTGTGAGTGGCTTTTTAGGATTATCAAAGATCTCATTAGGTACATCGTCCTCATAGATGATACCCTCACACATAAAGAATATCCTTGTGCTGACATCCCGTGCAAATTTCATTTCATGTGTAACAATGGCCATAGTCATCCCCTGCTTTGCCAGTTGTTTAATAACAGAGAGCACCTCACTTACCATTGTTGGATCCAAAGCAGAAGTAGGCTCATCAAACAAGATGATTTCAGGTTTCATGGAGAGACATCTGGCAATTGCCACTCTCTGTTTCTGACCTCCGGAGAGTTCAGAAGGCATAGCATTCGCCTTATCTGCAAGACCTACCATTTGTAACAGTTCCAAGCCCTGTTTCTCTGCATTAGCCTTTGACATCTTCAGAAGTTTCATAGGGCCAACCATAAGATTCTCCATAATGGTCAAATGGTTGAAAAGGTTGAAATTCTGAAATACCATTCCCATCTTCTGTCGTATCCTTGGCAAATTGGCATCAGGATCAAAAATATTTTCACCATCAATGATTATCTCGCCGGATGTAGGTTCTTCCAATCTGTTGATACAACGTAGAAAAGTACTCTTTCCTGTACCAGACGGGCCGATAATTGATATTATCTCACCTTTTTGTATCTCACAGTTGACGTCCTTCAGGACTACCAACTCCTTTCCATCATTCTGGTATACCTTACGTAAATGCTTTACAGTAATCATATCTTCTTAGTTTTTGCAAGAGAATCCAAAGCCTTACCGAACAGCCAGGCAATGATGAAATAAATAATTGAAATGAATATTAGAGGGAAGAATGCATCAAAAGTCCTAGATCTTATGACATCACTCATCTTTGTCAAGTCTTGAATGGCTATATATCCTACAACTGAGGTATTCTTTATCAATGAAATAGCCTCCCCTTTATATACAGGGATAACGTTCTTCATAGCTTGAGGAAGAATAAACAGAATGAAAGTCTTAACCTTGGAGAATCCCAAGGCCAATCCTGCTTCGGTTTGTCCCTTGTCAATACCCTCGATACCCGATCTGAACATCTCACTTACATAAGCGGCGAAGTTCATTGCGAAGGTAATTATTGCAACCCATCTGCCGGACATACCGGAAGATGCAAGTATGACATAGAACATCACCATCAAAAGCACCAGTACTGGCAATCCTCGCATAAGATCGATGTAAACAACCGCTATTTTCCTTATTAGCCTATTTTTGGACACTCTTCCTGCACATACAACAGAGCCCAGCAACGTACCCAACAGGATTGAGAAAAACGACAATACCACAGTCTCCCATAGACCTTGGAGGATAAGTTTCCACCTCTTTTCCAAGATAAGATTATTGTGGAAACTCTCTTTAATCCTTGTAAATGCCGATTCTTTAGATGTTTTCTCCCACCCAGGGATACGGCCCACAATAGCGCTCTTATTGTAATAATACGGAACACTGAATCGGATTTGCTTTGCCCTCTCCTCTGTATCTGTCATACAACATGCAGCTAAGTCAATCTTACCTGTGACAAGTGCCGCAATTACGCCATCAAAGTTATAATTCTGATATACCGGACAACGGCCAGTTTCATAAGCAAACCTGTCAATTATCTCTATCTCAAAACCAACCCACTTACCATTCTGAACAAAACTGAATGGAGTATCAGGCATTGTGGCAACAATAAGTTCCTCTCCGTTTGGATTAACCTTTGGAGTGTAGTTGCAGTAATCTGTACTGTCCTTACTGGTCCACCTTGCATAAATCTCATCAATCTCGCCATTCGCCTTGATTTTTTGGATATATTCATCGAGTTCCCGACCTAGTTTCTCATCATTGTAATTTGTTGGGAAAGCTATATTTCCTCCACCCACTTCAGTAGCGAAATCGACCATCAGACCTCTGGACTCCAAATCGATAGACATAAAAATCATACTGTCCATCATACTGAAGTCAGCCTGTGATTTCTCTACGGCAAGAATACATTCCGGACTGTTAGGCAGTCGCAGGAGTTGAACATTCGGATTTTGGGACATTACTACATCAGCAAAACTTCCGGCAATCACCGATATTGAATGTCCGTCCAGTTCCTCAACTGTAGAGATGACTACCGCATCATCTTTCTTGGAGCATGAAACCAACAAGACTATTGTGAGCGCAAATATTATTGTTGTTATTATCTTTCTCATTTTGAGCAGGTAATATCTTTGTTTCAAATGTTATCCTATTGTTGCACCATTGGTCAAAGTCTCAGCCGGGGTGACAAAACGCATCTTGCCATCCTCTTGACGTGCCATAAGTATCATTCCCTTTGATTCAATTCCCTTGATAGCTCTCGGTTTCAGATTAGCAAGAATACAAATCTGTTTGCCGACCATCTCCTCAGGAGTGTAGTATTGAGCAATACCAGAAACGATGACACGCTTGTCAAGTCCAGTGTCAATTGTCAGCTTGAGAAGCTTATCTGTCTTTGGAACGCGTTCTGCCTCTAAAACTGTAGCTGTGCGAATATCCATCTTCTCAAACTCTTCAAAAGAGCACTCATCCTTAGCAGGTGCCGGTTTCATATTTTGAGCTGCGGCAGCAGCTGCAGCAGCTTCGTTTGCAACTTTTGATGCTTCAAGTTTTGCCAACTGGGCATCAATCTGTGCATCTTCAACCTTTGCAAACAACAATTCCGCTTTGTTTAACTGATGTCCAACTTCCAGAATGTTATCTTTTCCAAGGTCATCCCAACCAAGATTTTCAACATTGAGTATTCTATCAAGTTTCTTGATAGAGAATGGCAGGAATGGTGCAAATGCGACTGCAAGATTTGCACAGATCTGAAGAGATGTATAAAGGATAGATGAAGTCCTCTCCATATCTGTCTTGGCAACAGCCCATGGTTCAGTATCTGTTAGATATTTATTACCAAGGCGGGCAAGACTCATTGCATCCTTCAAAGCCTCACGGAATTTGTAACTCTCAATATTTGTCTCAATTGACCTCTTCAATTCAGGGATCTGAGCCAATGTTTCTGCATCAATAGCCTCAGGCCTGCAATTTGCCGGAACCTTACCTTCAAAATATTTGTGTGTAAGAACAACAGCCCTATTAACGAAGTTTCCAAAGATTGCTACAAGTTCGCTGTTATTCCTGGTCTGGAAATCTTTCCAAGTAAAATCATTATCTTTTGTCTCTGGCGCATTTGCACAAAGTACATATCTCAAGACATCCTGCATTCCTGGGAAGTCCTCAAGATATTCATGCAACCATACAGCCCAATTCCTTGATGTAGAGATCTTATCACCTTCAAGATTCAGGAATTCATTAGCCGGAACATTTTCAGGAAGGATATATCCATCTCCATATGCTTTCAACATAGATGGGAAAACGATACAGTGGAATACGATATTATCCTTTCCAATAAAATGTACAAGTTTGGTATCTGAACTCTTCCACCATTTCTCCCAATCATTTGGAAGAAGTTCCTTTGTATTTGAGATATACCCTATCGGAGCATCAAACCAAACATACAGTACTTTACCTTCGGCACCCTCAACCGGAACAGGTACACCCCATTCAAGGTCACGGCTTACGGCACGTGGTTGAAGACCACCGTCAATCCAAGATTTACATTGACCATAAACATTTGTCTTCCACTCTTTGTGTCCGTCAAGAATCCACTCTTTCAACCAACCCTCATACTTGTCAAGAGGTAAATACCAGTGTTTAGTTTTTCTCTTCACCAGTTCCCCACCACTGATTGCAGAGTGTGGATTGATCAGTTCATCAGGGCTCAATGTGCTGCCGCACTTCTCGCACTGGTCACCATAAGCGCCCTCAGCGCCACATTTTGGGCAGGTTCCTACGATATATCTGTCAGCCAAAAAGGTCTGAGCCTGTTCATCATAATATTGTTCTGATTCTTTTTCAATGAATTTACCCTCATCATAAAGTTTGCGGAAAAACTCCGATGCCGTCTCACTGTGGACCTTGGAACTGGTACGTGAATATATATCGAAATCAATACCGAAATCCTCAAAAGACTTCTTTATAATTGCGTGATATCTGTCAACCACATCCTGAGGCGTACACCCCTCCTTCTTTGCCTTAATTGTAATTGGCACACCATGTTCATCAGAACCGCATACGAAAAGGGTCTCACGGCCACGCATTCTCAGATATCTAACATATATATCGGCTGGAACATATACACCTGCCAAGTGACCGATATGTACCGGCCCGTTAGCGTAAGGCAGAGCGCAAGTGATAAGATTTCTCTTGTAATTGTTCATTATCAAATCATTATTTATTATCCAATCCTTTCACAAAAGGATACTTCTACTCATAATCTACAAAGATAATAAATAAAACTTTGAAACAACCTTTCCAGAGGGAGATTTGGGCAAAAAATATTATTTTTTAGAAGAGGGCTCAACCTATCGCAGAGATGGAATAATATTAAAAACCATATCCAGCCCTGTAAGAAGGAAAAACAGACCAAATATAGCTACAAAAATACCAGAGATCTTATTGATTCTCAACAAAGTTGGAACTGAAAAATTCTTTTTACCCTTTGCTGCTATACGAGTGAAAGCCAACCAATACAGCAATGACCCGGCACATACGCTTAAGACGATGACAAGAGACATATATCCAGGCATTTGATGGGGCTCTATATGGAAAGCGGCAAAAGTAGCCAGTATCCATAATAGGCCTCCAGGGTTAGAGAAACCCATAAGTATGGATTTTGTGGCATCGAGTGCAATTGCTCTTTTGGTTATCCTATCCTGTACCTTCTTCACACGAGAACGATACATGCTGATTCCTACAAGGAAGATTATGGCGCCTCCCACTATTTTAAAAACACCTGTATTGGCTTCAAGGAATGAAGCTATTGCCGAAAAGGCAAAAACTGCTATTATTGCATAAACAGTATCCGATAATATCGCCCCTGTTGCACACGCCATACCAGCCTTTCTTCCTCCGCTGATAGTTCTTTGAAGTGTAAAAACCACAATTGGACCGACAGGGATTGAGGCTGATGCCCCTATTACCATTGCTTTTAGTATAGTGAACAGTATCTGCATAATTGAGGCGCAAAGATAATTAGTTTTTTACTACATTTGCAACGTTATATATTATTTTGTAATCAATGGGCTCTAAATCAGCAACCATACCACAATATAAAATCAAACAGCTCCTTGGAGTCAAAGGGATATTTGGCAGTACCGTTTCGTGGCTATTTATGTCGTTATTGGGAATTCACAGAATAAACAGAATCTGCAAACCAATCGAGCATTTAAAGGGAATAGAATTTTCTGAACAAGCTTTGAAACAATTTGGGGTAATCCCTGTAGTTTCTGAAGAGGACTTATCACTTATCCCAAAAGAGGGATCATTCATCCTATGTGCCAACCATGCTTTTGGCAGTTTGGACGGTCTTATGATTATGAGTGAGATCGGTAAAGTAAGACCGGATTTAAAGGTTTTGGCCAACTTTATCCTGTCAAGTATCCCGGCCCTTGAGGACACTTTCCTCCCTGTCAATCCATTCCAAGAGTCTCAAGATAAAAAAAGTTCCCATAAAGGACTAAGATTGGCTCTTGAACATATTGAGAATGGTGGAGCTTTAGCTATTTTTCCTGCCGGAGAAGTCTCTTCAACCAGTAATCCAGAGCGAGTTGTCAAGGACATTGAGTGGCAACGTGGGATAATGAAATTGATTCAAAAGATGGAAGTACCAGTTGTCCCTGCATATTTTCACGGAGGGAATTCCAAGTTTTTCCATTTCATTGGGAGAATCCACAAACGTTTACGCACAATCAGATTACCGTTCGAACTCACCAATAAACGTGGTTCAGTGATTACAATGAAAATAGGGAAACCTATTCCAGTCTCTGAAATCAAAGCATTCAACGATCCAAACTCATTAGGTTCTTACTTGTGGAACAAGAGTTATGCATTGGAAGCCGAAATAGAAGAGAAAGTTGCAGTCAACATCGCAACAGGATCTCAAGCTAGAATTGAAAACCATATTAATCACGACATATTGCTTCAAGAGTTGAATGGCCTCTCTGATTCCATACTATATAAGGACAGTGGATATACATGCTATCTCAACAGATATGAAGAGATTCCAAACATTATAAGAGAGCTTGGCATTTGCCGAGAAGAGACATTCAGAAATATTGGGGAGGGGACAAACTTAAGTATAGATTTGGATGATTTCGACAAGTATTACTATCACATGCATCTATGGAGAGATGAAACAAATGAGCTTGTTGGAGCATACAGAATAGGAATGGGAAATGAAATAATGGCCAAGTTTGGGATTAAAGGATTTTATTCAGATCAATTTTTCCACTACTCAGATGGATTCTCTTCAGTTCTACAGAATGGTATAGAATTGGGACGTTCTTTTATTGTATCAGAAGCGCAGAAGAGACCTATGTCGTTAAATATGCTTATGAAAGGGCTCCTTTGTGTAATAAAAAGATACCCACAGATTCAATATTTCTTCGGCCCTGCCAGCATCACCTCAGCGATGCCTTTATTATATCGAAGCTTAATAGTTGAGTTTTTGACAAAAAGCCGATTAGATAAGCAGTTCGCTTCTATGATCAATCCTGATCACCCATTTGAGCCAAACTTTTTACGATTAACAGTTGACAAACTCGTAAAAGTTGATGATTCAATTGAACAATTTGACAGATTACTCGCCAGATTATCAGGTGGTAAGTATAGAATCCCTACCCTTGTCAGAAGATATGTTAAATTCAACTGCACCTTCCTAGGGTTCAATGTGGACCCAGATTTTAATTATAGTCTTGATGGATTGGTGCTTGTCAATACAGCAAACCTGCCAGAGGAGGATTTAGCATTCCTTGAAAGAGGAGACGATTAAATTTTTTTCAACTCTTTTGACAGTTGATTCTTAACCTGAATCAATAATTGAAGCTGCCCCAGTAACTCTTTCTGTGCAGTTATATTCCCTTCTTTCTGTGCTTTTGATATCTCTTGATTCAGCTGCATACATGCCTGTTCCGTATATCTGGATTTATATAGCAACACGGCTTTGGGCACCATAGTGGCAAGCAAATACTCCTCTGGAGCAATGGAATCTTGGTATGTCTTGACGGTCAGTTGGTGCGTCTCACATATCATATCCAACGCAGCGTTTGTAATAACTGGATTTGGATGGGTTGAGAACCTCCTGATTATCTGGGATTGACGACTTTTGTAATCTTCTCCTGATACAGAGGCATAGAATGAAAAGAACTCATTATACATCTCCTTATAAAGAGTATTTTGGAACTCCAATTCATCTTCATCCATAGCTTTTTTAATATACTCCTGAACTGAAACAGATCCCGCCTTGGCGGTTGCGCCATACTTCATATCTTTCTCGAAATAAAGCGGATAGACTCCAAATTTTATTAGATAATAGACAAGCTCTTTCTCTGAAAAAGAAAGAAAAGTATTAGTAATGGCATATCTGTTGTTCGGCTCATTGCTATTGGAATCCTGATAGCCCTCTTGACCATATTCCTGAGGGATATCATCTGGGATTGGATACACTTCAGTTGGGATATAGGAGCCATCGTTTGTCCACTGTTCACGTGTATCAATATTTCTCCGTGAACGTTCAAGTTCTCTCTTTTTACGTCTTATCTCAACTATCTTTTGAAGGATATCATCTTGGTCTTGATTGAAAGTCTCTGAGACCTGTTCTACATATACCTTTCTCAATACCTGATCTGGTATAACAGATATCGATTTGATTATATCATTGATTAATTGCGACCTACGATATGGATCATTGGCAGCATCACTGCTTAACAAATTGCTTTTATGTGTTATGAAATCACATTCATGTTCAGCGATATATTCCAGGAATTCCTCTTTAGAATGAGCTTTAGCGAATGTATCAGGATCATCTTCAGGTGGCAATAAAACAACTTTCACCTTCATACCCTCCTCCAGAAGCAAATCTGTCCCCCTTACAGATGCCTTGATTCCAGCCTCGTCACCATCATATAAGATAGTAACATTATCAGTAAACCTTTTTATCAAGTGGATCTGTCCAACAGTCAATGATGTTCCAGAAGATGCGACAACATTCTCAATACCGGCTTGATGCATGGAAATCACATCAGCATATCCTTCAACCAGAATGCATTTATCAGCCTTTGATATCGCATTTTTTGCGAAAAAGATACCATATAACGAATTACTCTTATGGTAAATCTCAGTATCAGAGGTGTTGATATACTTCGCAATGTTCTTGTCATTTTTCAAAGTTCTGCCGCCGAAAGCAATAACACGACCGCTTATAGAGTGAATAGGAAACATCACTCTCTCATAAAAACGATCAGCTATCTCGCCACTTTCCTTCTGTATACATACATTTGTATCTACAAGATATTCAGATTTATATCCAGCTTTTACAGCCTCTGTTGCCAATGAATGAGATCGTCCTGCAGCATATCCTAATCCGAACTTCTTTATTGTTTCATCAGAGAAGGATCTCTCTTTGAAATAGGATAGACCGATTGCCCTGCCCTCTTCAGTATTCCATAAAGTATCCTGGAAAAATTTAGCGGCATAATCACTCACAACCTGAAGGCTTTCATACCTCATCCTTCCGGCTATCTCTTCAGCGGTTTCTTGCTTCTCAACTATCTCAATATGATATTTGTTGGCCAAATACTTCAATGCTTCAGGATATGACATATGTTCATGATCCATCACAAAAGAGAGAGCAGTGCCAGCCTTGCCACACGAGAAGCACTTAAATATACCCCTTGCAGGGCTTACCGACATTGAAGGATTTCTATCTTCATGAAATGGGCACAATCCCTTATAATCAGAGCCTCGTTTTTTCAATGCAACGAAGTCGCCGATTACCTCCTCGATATGAACCGCATCAAGGATTCTGTCAATTGTAGCCCTATCTATCATAAACCTAACAATTCTAACTCCTCCTTGGTATAAAGAAGAGTGTTCAGCACGTGATCGATATGGCCATAAAGTGTAGATGCAATATCATATCGATCCTTGAACATATATGCAAAGACGACAGTCCCTAATATCAAGAATGTAACTACTAGCAACAGAACAGCCCACCACCTGACCTTGTTATTCCTCTTTTTCTTTTTTTGAGGAGCTTTTATGAAAACCGGCTCGAAACCTATCCCATCAAGATAAATATCCACCCCTTCATCAGTTATGAAATAGTATTCATTCTTTGAATCAGCTTTCATAACACCCAATCCAGGGATTGAACAGGTTTTATTCTGTTGCAATTCTGTCTTTAATCTATCCAGACACCATTGCAATTCAGTATTAGCCTGCTCGAAAGAGCATCTCATATATTGAGAAACCTTAGTAATAAAAGCATTATCACCATCCTGAAATGTATCTGATTCTGTAAAGAAGACTTGACGATATGGTGGATTGATAACTGCTCTATTGTCAGAGAATTTTGCAGGCATCATTGCAGCAAAAAAAAGTCCCAAACCGGGGACTGCAACCTTATCGTTCTGAGAAATAAGATCTTTCAGGCAATATGAAAAAGAGTTGATATCCATAGTTGCTTTTGGTGCCCGGAACAGGGCTCGAACCTGCACAACCAAAACGGTCACTAGTCCCTGAAACTAGCGCGTCTACCAATTCCGCCATCCGGGCAAGGCATCGCAAAGATAATCATTCTGAAAAAAAGTAAAAAATTATTTGAATTTATTTTGCAGTCCCAATTATTTGTTCTACATTTGCAGTCCCAAAAGGGAAATAACCTTCCTCAATAGCTCAGTTGGTTAGAGCACCTGACTGTTAATCAGGGGGTCGTAGGTTCAAGTCCTACTTGAGGAGCACGAAAGAAGTTCAGCGAAATCGCTGAACTTCTTTCGTTTTTAGGGGGCGCTGCCCCGTTGTCGATTGCTTTCGGGATTTTGCTGCCCCGTTGTCGATTGCTTTCGGGATTTTGGGCTTTTCCCGAAAGCAACGCTTCATTTCTGTTCTTGCTTTCGGAAATCGTGGCAAATCCCGGAAGCAACATTTCGGCGGTTCAGCCTTTGGCGACGGAATTGACTGGATAAGACGAAGAGTGTCTTTTGTAGTAAAGCAATCTGTTAATCGCATTTTGCCACCCATCGCCTTTAATTTCAACCCGTGACAGTTTGTCACGACTTAAAGGACGTTTTTTCAAAAGTAGTGTATTTTTTTTAGAATTACTATATTTGTAAGAATTATGAATAATGG
Source organism: Bacteroidales bacterium UBA1769 (assembly GCA_002314725.1). Classification (GTDB taxonomy): domain Bacteria; phylum Bacteroidota; class Bacteroidia; order Bacteroidales; family UBA932; genus Cacconaster. Next base: position 11,584 of record DCGV01000045.1, on the reverse strand, counting down.
ACAACCGCCATGAAAAATCTCATCATATCTTTTGTTGCAGCAGCAATGACTTTAGCCTCAGCAGCACCGTCATCAGCATCAATCCGGAATGATAATTACCGTATCTTTCCGGTGCCGCACAGCCAGGATGTCTCTGAGGAAAAAGTGTCCTTCACCGATGAAGTCAACATCATCGCAGGCAAGGACATAGACAAGGCAACTATCGGCAGGGCGAAGGAAATCCTCAAGGAGCAGGGCTTGAAGGCGAACATCACAGGTAGGGCCACAACAGGAGTCTCCAACCTCATCCTTGGCGTAAACGGAGCGAATGATGCCGCAGACAAGGCTGTGAGTGATGCCAATCTGGACAGAAAGCTTTTCTCGCTGGACAAATATGACAAACACATCCTGAGCCTTACGGGTGACAAGAAGGGAAATGCAAATGTCGTGATTCTGGGAGAAAACACCGACGCAGTGTTCTGCGGCCTGGCGTCGCTCGAGCAGATTTTTGGCAATGGAACCAAGAACCTAAGCTGCGTGAACATCTTCGATTATGCCGACATACGGCACAGAGGCATTATCGAGGGCTATTATGGCGTGCCATATTCGGCCGAGGTGACAAAAGACATCTTCCGCTTCATGGCAAAATATAAGATGAACACCTATATGTATGGTGCCAAATCCGACCCGTACCACTCCCAATTCTGGTCCTATCCCTATCCGGAGACAATTACTCCTGATCAGGAAAGAATAGGATATCTTTCCAAAGATATGCTCAGCGGCATCACCGAGGCAGCCCATGCTTCAAAGGTGGATTTCATCTGGGCCATCCATCCCGGCACAGCATTCACGGATCCCGATTATACGGATGTGAATGAGCTGATTATGGGGAAATTCAAGTACATGTACGATCTCGGAGTACGCCAGTTCGGCGTTTTTGTGGATGATTGCGGTGTGCCGGACGACCCCGCTTCGCTCAAACTCGGCGCAGACCGGCTCACAGAGCTCCAGGAGCTCATCGACAAGCAGTGGAACCAGCAGGGCACGGCCAGGGAGAATATGGTCAAACCCCTTCAGTATGTACCGCAGCTGTACGCATACTCGTGGGTGCGCAGGGATGCTGCACGGCGCTTCTTCGAATCACTCAGCGCAACTCCGGAAAAAATCAACATCTACATCACAGGGCAGAACGTGTGGAGCGTGCCCAACAACACAGACCTTGAGGTGGTGGAAGGGTTCCTGGGCCGTGAAGTCAGCTGGTGGTGGAACTATCCCTGCAATGACAACGACATGACCAAGCTCTTCACTATGGACATGTACACCAACTTCAGGGACGAGAGCCATATCGGCAATCTGGCCCGTCTGGAAGAGCTCCAGGGCACCAACACCATCATTATCAATCCCATGCAGCAGGGCGAGATTTCCAAGATCAGTCTTTTCAGTGTTGCCGACTATACCTGGAACATGGCCGGATACAACAATGAGCAGAGCTACAGGGCAGCAATCAGGGCAGTGGGAGGCAAGCAGTACTCCAAGGCGCTGGAGACCATCGCACCCTATCTGCGGTATTACGACCAGGACGCCCTCGCTTACGCAGTCAAGAACTACAAGGAGTCCGTAGCCCTGGGCCAGCCCCGGGCGAATGAACTGATTGGGATGCTGTCAGAGGTATTCAAGGCCTGCGGAATCATAGAAACAATGAAAACATCAGAATCCCAGAGTGACAGGTTGTTCTATGCGGATCTTCGTCCGTGGTTACTCAAACTGAAGGCAATGTCCACCGATGCAATCTCCCTTCTCAAGGGAAACAGCATCGTTGCGACCGACTACGAAAATTATCCGGACTTCCAGTTTGAAGTGTTGAACGGAATGGGTGACGACATCAGTCTGAGCACACGCATCGCAGAGCCTGCAGCCGAGGTGCTGATGCCTTTTATCGAATGGTTGAAAATGCAAAACAAATAATACAAATGAGAGCAAACATCACCCCTACCCTGCGCACAGCATTGAGTATATTTGCAAGCTGTTTATTATTTGCATTCTGCACCAATTGCAGGAGCACTCCCTGCCAGATAGAAACCTATGGCCCTCTTCCCACCCAAAGCCAGCTCGCATGGGCCGATATGGAATATTATATGTTCTGTCATTTCGGTCCGAACACATTCTCCGGCCTACAGTGGGGACACGGTGATGAGAATCCCGACATTTTCAATCCTACGCAGCTGGATTGCGGGCAGTGGGTAAGAACTGCCATTGCTGCCGGGATGAAAGGCATAATCATTACGGCAAAGCACCACGACGGCTTCTGCCTTTGGCCCAGCGAATTCAGCACCCACACAGTTGCCCAAAGTTCCTGGAAAGACGGCAAAGGCGATGTCCTGCAAGAGCTCAGGGATGCCTGCAACAAGTACAATTTCCCAATGGGCATCTACATCTCCCCCTGGGACAGGAACCATCCAGCATACGGCACTGCTGAATATAACGATATCTTCGCAAAGACTATCAACGAGGCCCACCAGAAATATGGTCCTTTCTTCGAGCAATGGTTCGACGGGGCCAACGGCGGTGCGAAAATTCCCGAATACGACTGGCCTCTTTTCCATAAGGCAGTCTATGACAACAACCCCGATGCGGTGATTTTCAGTGACATAGGGCCGGGGTGCCGTTGGATGGGCAACGAAGAAGGATATGCCGGACAGACAAATTGGAACCGCCTGAACATCGAAGGTTTTACCCCCGGAGCAGGTGCCCCCAAGACAGAAATCCTCAACCGGGGACAAGAAGACGGCAGCGCTTGGATTCCGGGCGAATGTGACACCCCGATTAGAGCAGATTGGTTCTACAATGACACAAATGTCACAACGCTCAAGAGCGTTGAAAAACTGATGGACATCTGGTTTGGCTCCGTAGGGCGTGGCGCAAACCTGATTCTAAACGTCACACCTGACAAGCGCGGAATAATTCCCGCAGAAGACTCTTTGAGGCTGATGGAATTCAAAGCCGCGAGAGATCAATATTTCGCAGATGAGATATCCTCATTCAAGGCCGACTTTTCCAAAAAGCCCAGTTGTGAGCAAGTCACTCTATCCGCCAAAGAGAAAGTCAAATGTATTGTCCTTGAGGAAGAAATAAAATACGGTCAGAAAATCAAGTCATTCACAATTGAAACCAAAAAAGATGGAGAGTGGGTGGAGCTTGCCTCCGGCACAACTGTCGGCCACAAAAGGATAGTCCAGCCCTTCGAAGACGCCGCACCGGGAAAAATCCGCGTCAGGGTGACAGATGCCTTCGCCCCGGCCATGCTCAAGTCCGTGACCCTGTATTAGTTTTGGAACAATAACCTGTTCATTATGAATTTAAGCATTTGCGAAACAACCTTATACAGAGGCCGTTAGGCCGAAA
>DCGV01000045.1:720-8118 GCA_002314725.1 Bacteroidales bacterium UBA1769 | reverse complement strand
ACTTGCGAAACTTGAGTTATGAATACGTCACAGAATATTTCTTTGAAAAGGTCTTTTTGTCTGAGTGCCATTTTCCTGATTATCGGACTTTTTGGCGGAGAAACGGCATATTCCCAAAAGATGCTTCCGGTGTCAAGTTTAGGAAAAGACAAGCCATTCAGATTGGCTGTTGAAAGTCGGGACAGGCCGATTCATTCCAAAGACTCCATCTGTCTTTCGTGGCTTGAAGGCCAGCCTGTCTTGTTGGCCTCGAAAGGAGAAACATTCTGTTTTCAGATAGCCTTGTGCGCTTTGTCCGACCTGGATGATGTCAAGATTTCCTTCTCGGATTTTAATAGCGGCACCTCACGCATAGACGCATCCAAACTGACCTGTTACAACCGCGATGGAGTTGATATTTACGGAAAACCATTCAAAAAAATCATTTCCGTAAAAGAAAATCATGTGCAGGCCCTTTGGATGGGCGTTGATTTGAGCAGTGCATCTGAAGGGATTTATCAAGGATCAATGACTGCCGAAGCTGCAGGGCACAGTGAGAAAATAGACATTATCTTCAGTGTCAATTCCAACGCTGTGGATAATCACGGTTACAATGAGGGCTGGAGGATGTCCCGTCTTGACTGGCTCAATTGCACTATCGCCCAGGATCATGAAATCACCAAAGGCTATGAACCCGTTACCAGGGATGGAAATGTCCTTTCAATCCTTGGACGCAAACTTATTCTGGGGTCGGATGGCTTTCCTGCCTCTGTGGAATCGTTCTTTACCGGTTCCAACCAGACTATTTCTTCCATTGGAAGTCCCATTCTTGCAGCACCCGCAGGGTTTGTCATAGAAACCAATAAGGGCAGAGAGAAGCTCAAGGGCTCCAAAATCAAGTTTGATTCGCCGGGGAAAGATTGCATCAGTTGGGAAACAGCTTTGTCTTCCGAGCATTTCCGCATTTGCACCCAGGCAAGATTGGAATATGATGGTTTCCTGCGCTATGATTTGACTCTTGAAGCGAAAAGAGACTGCCCTGTCAGGGATATCCGTCTCGAAATCCCGTTCTGCAAGGAAAAGGCCGAATATATTATGGGCCTTGGAATTGAAGGAGGTGCACGCAAACAGGATATAGACTGGAAGTGGGATGTAAAGAACAATCAGGATATGCTGTGGGTAGGAGGAGTGAACGGAGGCTTGAGGGTCAAGTGGATGGATGAAAACTACATACGTCCTCTGGTAAACGTGTACTACCACTACGGCGAACTGGTGGAGCCCATCAGTTGGTGCAATGACGGCAAGGGAGGAGTAAGGCTCACCGAAAGAAGCAGTGATGTGCTTTTGAACGCGTATTCCGGAGAGCGAGAAATCAAGGCGGGGCAGATATTGCACTTCAATTTTGAAATGCTGCTCACACCATTTCGCACCATCAGCAAGGATGTCATGTTCTGCGACAGGTATTTTCACGGAGGGGATACCAATGAGCGTTCGAAAGTGGCACTTGCCGATTCTCTCGGGGCCAACATCATCAACATCCATCATGCCTCGGACCTGTATCCATTCATCAACTATCCTTACCTCGATGAGAATCTTCAGGCATTGAAAGAGATTGTGGATGATGCACATGCCCACGGGAAAAGAATGAAATTCTACTACACCACGCGTGAGTTGACAAAAAATCTTCCTGAATTCTGGGCTTTTTACAGTCTCAACGGAGAAATCATTTTTCCCGGCCCCGGAAACACGTGCAGGACCATCACCAATCCTGACGGTCCCGGCAAATGGTTGCTGGACAATGTCCGGGAGAATTATATCCCTGCCTGGCAAGCTTATGTTGACAGAGGCATTTTCAAGGGCGAGACCGATCTTTCTGTCATTACGACCCCGGACAGCCGCCTCAATAATTTCTACATTGGAGGGCTTGATTTCATGGTCAGGAAAATGAATCTTGACGGGGTTTACGTAGATGACTCCGCTCTCGAGCGCCATACTGTCCGCAGGGCGAGAAAAATCATAGACGCCCACCGTCCTGAGGGACGAATGGACCTGCACAGTTGGAACCATCTTTGTGATGTTGCCGGCAACGCCAGTTGTCTGAACCTTTATATGGAGCTGCTTCCATATTTTGATCTGTGCTGGATAGGCGAGGGCAGAGACTATGACCATCCTGCAGACAATTGGCTGATAGAAGTGTCGGGAATTCCTTTCGGACTGTGCGGACAGATGCTGCAGGACGGTGGCAACCGCTGGCGCGGAATGCTTTTCGGAATTACCAATCGTGCTCCCTGGGTGGGACAGGGCCCTGAAGAAATATGGAAATTCTGGGATAAATTCGGAATAAAGGATATGGAAATGATAGGTTTCTGGGAAAAAGGAACTCCGGTGAAAACAGACTGTCCAGATGTGCTTGCCACACTGTACAAAGGACGGGGCCGTTCTATCATTGCCGTTGCTTCCTGGGCTGACACAGACCGCAGCGTCAGGATTACAGCAGATATCCCCTACTCAAAAATCTTTCAGCCCGAGATAATTGGCTATCAGAGCGAATCGAACGGAATCAATCTGGACCAAGCTATTGTCATCCCTAAAGGAAAAGGATTTCTATTTGTGGTGGAATAATACTAAGTTTTTTTTCATAACTTTGTCCGATTGATTTGATAGTTTGATTCCGAACAATTACGACCGCGACAATGAAAAATGAATATTCAAAGATCGAGTATGCCGATCTTGTCACCGGAAGATTGAAAGAAAGCCACATTCTTGGAGATGACAATGAGATCATTCTTCTTGACGAATTTTCAGTAGAGCCCGTTTCAAATCACGAGTTCACTTCAATTGGAAATTATTTCATTGAGGTGATTGACGGTGAGGGCACCATAGAAGTGAACGGCACAGTTTATCCGGTACAAGGTCACTCACTGATAGTTTATCTGCAGGGGCAGAAGATACGCACAAACATAACAAGCGCGTTTTCCGTACAGAGAGCAGCCATATTTTCGGATTCCTTTATGGAGATGCTGTACCACGACGCTCCGCGCACAAATGAGATCCGATACTCCATCATTAAGAATCCGGTGGTCCCCCTTGATGAACAATGTATCCGTGCTCTCGACATTTATGTCTTCATACTCCGCGATATAGCCAAAAGGCCCGATTTTCAGATTGCCTGCGCCGAATATGCCACACTTGCCTTCTTCTATGGCCCGCTACAGACAATCATACCTAAGAAAATGGATTCCGAGGTCTGCCGCAACAATATCGTCTCCACCAACTTCTTCAAATTGCTGAAGAAATATTTCAAAACAGAGCACGAATTGTCCTATTACTCCAAGAAGCTGAATGTATCAAGGCAATACCTGCACATTTCCATTCTTACAACCAGCGGCAAGTCTCCGGGCTATTGGATAGACCAGTATTTGGCCAAAGAGGCCAAGAAAATGCTTCTTGACCCCAATCTTCTTATCAACGACATATCTTCCAAGCTGAATTTCGCAGGCAGCAAACAGTTCGGACGCTTTTTCAAGAAGCAAACAGGCCTGACTCCCAGGGATTTCCGCAAGCTTCACGACGAGGCCGAAAAAGAATAATGGTGGCCACAAGAATCAAAACGCAGGAATCAAAACACACAATCTCTGCCGATGCCCTCTTTCCTCCAAGTTGACAATCTTTCCAAGTCCTACGGGCCCAAGATTCTTTTCGAGAATATTTCGTTCAATATCAACGAAGGCGACAAAATCGCCCTTGTGGCTCCCAACGGTACTGGGAAAACGTCTCTTCTAAGAATACTTGCCGGAACGGACAAGTCCGACCGGGGAGGGAGCATCAAGTTTCTGAAAGACATCAGGATAGCATTTCTGGAGCAGGAATCCGACTTCGAAATGGACAAAACCATCGCCCAGATTCTGTTCGATCAGGATTTCGAAAAGGAAATACGTACGCGCCGGATTCTTTCCGAGCTTTCCCTGAATCCGGAAAGAAAGATATCAGAGCTTTCCGGCGGAGAGATCAAAAGGGTCGCCATCACGAAAATGCTGGCCCAGCAGGCCGAATTCCTGATTATGGACGAGCCCACCAACCATCTTGATGTTGACGGCATTGAATACTTGGAGAAGGAGCTCAAGAAATCCCGCTGCACCCTTTTCATGGTGACACACGACCGCTATTTCCTGGACAGGGTATGCAACAGCGTGATGGAGATGGATCACGGCGCAATCTACACATACAAAGGTGATTACGAGAATTACCTCACAAAGCGCGACGAAAGGATAGCCAACTACAACGCCGAAACGGACAAGGTCCGCAACATTCTCCGGAGGGAGCTGGAGTGGATGCATGCCACTCCCTGCGCCCGAAGCGGGAAGGCCAAATACCGCAAGCAGGCGTTCTGGGAGCTCAAGGACAGGGCGGAGCAGGCATACACGCGCGGGACGGTGTCAATGGATGAGCTGCGCACCTTGGCCCGGATGGGCAGTAAGGTGATAGATTGCAAGGGCCTTTCTTTCGGCTATGACAATAAGTTAATAGTCAAGGACTTCACATATAATTTCCAGCGCGGTGAAAGAGTCGGTATTGTAGGAGCGAACGGTATTGGCAAGACCAGTTTCATAGATTTGCTGGTATCCGGAACAGAGCCTCAGGTCCAAAGAGGAGAATCGCTGAAGATAGGCTACTACAAACAGTGCGGCATCGAGTTCAATGACGACGACACCGTGATGGACATCGTACCGGACACACACCTTCTCGGGAAGTTTCTTTTCCCTCACGATATGTTCTCCAACAAGGTCGGCAGACTGTCCGGAGGAGAGAAAAGGCGTCTTTACCTTCTGACGATTCTGATGCAGAATCCAAATATGCTGATCTTGGACGAACCTACCAATGATCTGGACATCATCACATTAAACGTGTTGGAAGAGTATCTTCTGGATTTCAAGGGCACTCTTGTCGTCGTCACACACGACCGCCATTTTCTGGACAGAATCGTGGATCATCTCCTGGTTTTCACCGGCGAAGGGCAAATCAAGGATTTCCTCGGCGGATACAGCGAGTACAGAAGTTTCATCACAGATCTTGAAGCCGAAAGGAAGGCATCGGCAAAGATTGTATCCTCAGCGCAGCAAAGCAGCGGCGAAGAAGCGTCCGGCAAAGTCAAGACCCAGGTCAAACGCAAGCTTTCGTTCAAAGAAAAGCGGGAATTCGAAGAGCTGGAGCTGCGCATCGAAGCTCTCGGCAAGGAAAAGAGCGAAATCGAAGCCCTGCTTGGAGGCGGCTCCTCCGACATAGCAGCAATCAGTGCTGCCTCAGCGCGTTACGCCATTTTGAAGGATGAGCTTGACGAGGCTGAACTCCGCTGGCTCGAGCTTTCCTGCATCTAATGTTTCACTCTGAGCCCCACCGGCAAATGGTCTGACACTCCCCCATTATATCTGGGGCCTATATATGTGCGCCGCGGTTTGTCCCCGGGCCACTGCCTGTCCCGTTCCAACAAAAACGGAGGGCTCAGTATTTCCATCTCCGCCCCCTTCTGTGAGAGTTCCCGACTCACAAGAAAATTGTCAATCAGCTGCCAATCACCGCGATAACGTATACTTCCGCGCCCGGGGGCATAAAGGCGCACTCCAAGGTTGACAAGGGGCAGGGCGGCATCTTCGGGGAGGACCTCATTGAAATCCCCCATAGCCACAATATTGATTGCACCCTCTCTCCGAAGTGAATCCTCCAAGTGGAGCAGTGCCCTCATCGCAATATCCCTGCGCTGCTGCGAAGCAATTCCGCCATACTTTGACGGGTGGTGGTTCACAAGGAAATGCCAGTGCTCCCCATCGCAGATACGCTCAAGTTCCACATAGAGGATGTCCCGGGTCTTCAGGGAATCAAGGTGGACCGCCCGGCTGCCCACCAGAGTCATCGAGTCACGGCGGTACAAAAGTGCAACATCAATCCCGCGAGGATCCGGGGAATCGTAGTGGACAAAGCCGTAGCTGAGCTTGCGCAGTGCTTCGCTACGCACTATCTTACTCACAACAAACGAATTCTCCACCTCCGCAAGACCCACTACGCACGGAGCCCCCGCCCAAAGGACAGTCTTGCCGACCATTTCAGCCTTGGAGTAAAAACGCCTTTTGGTCCAATGTCTGGCACCTTGCCAGGAGAATTCGTAATCAGAGGATGAGTATCCTCCGTCAAAATAGTCGAAAAAGTTCTCCACGTTCCAGAACAGCGCCCAGAACGAGAGGACAACAAGAATCATCCCCTTCATAGCCCACCGGAAAAACAATTATCTTCGATTGCCTCCCAGAGCTATCATCATATAATACAGGAGAGTGGCCAGAGATCCTATTGCAGCTATCACATAAGTATATGCAGCCCAGTGCAATGCATCTTCAGCCATAGGTTTGGTATCCCCATCCACGACACGAGCCTGGGCGAGCCAGGCAACAGCCCTTTGCGAAGCATTCACCTCCACAGGAAGGGTGACAAAGCTGAAAATGGTGGTGAAGGCAAAAAGAGCGATGCCAATCCAGATGAGGCCGGGAAAGGTCTGGATGAAAATAACTCCGGCCAGGAGCACCCACTGCACCCAATTGCTGGCGAAGGACACCACGGGGACAAGACTGCTGCGCAGCTTGAGGGGAGCATACCCCTTGGCGTGCTGCAGGGCGTGCCCGCACTCATGGGCGGCAACGGCGGCTGCGGCGATGTTGGGGCAGCTGTAAACAGCGTCGGAGAGGTTGAGAGTTTTGGTTTGAGGGTTGTAGTGGTCCGTAAGTTTTCCGGATACATGTTCCACCTTAACGTCAGTTATACCATTATCAGATAGCATTTTACGTGCAACGTCAGCACCGGTCATCCCGCCCGGGGTGCCGACCTTCGAGTACTTGTCAAAGCGGCTGTTGAGCACCTGCTGAATAATATAGCTCAGCACCATCACCGCAATCATCACAATCCAAATAAGCTTCATATCACAATATTTTTATATCCTCGCAAATTTGCGAATAAATAATTATTTTTGCAACCTCAATCACAAGGAGAAAATTGGAAATGTACAGAACTGATGATTTCTCACGGCTTGAAATCAGTCTTGATGCCTGCCGCAACAACTATAAATATTATAGGTCACTGCTTAATCCCACAACACGTCTGCTGGTACTGGTCAAAGCCAACGCATACGGCCACGGAGCAGCACAGTTTGCGCGTGTGATGGAAAGCGAAGGTGCTGACTATCTGGCTGTTGCATACCCAAATGAAGGCATAGAGCTCCGTAACGCAGGCGTGCACCTGCCGATAATGGTCCTCAGCGGAGGCACAGACCATTTCAACGATATGATAGATTTCCGCCTGGAGCCCGCCATCCCGAACATGTATTCGCTCAAGGCGCTGCTGAGCGTGTTGGACAAGCGCGGCGAGACCAGCTACCCC
>DCGV01000045.1:242-699 GCA_002314725.1 Bacteroidales bacterium UBA1769 | reverse complement strand
ATGCACCGCCTGGGCTTTATGAGCTCCGAGATTGAAGAACTCTCCGAATTTCTTCCCACCTGCCCCCAGGTGAAGGTCAAAAGCATATACTCCCACCTGGCCACAGCCGATGACCCTTCGATGGATGAGTACACCCTCGCCCAGATTGAGATGTTCCGCCGCAACGCCCCACGCATCAGCGATGCGCTCGGATACAAGCCCATGTACCACATACTCAACTCAGCAGGCATCGAGCGCTTCTCTCGGTTCCAGTTCGATATGGTGCGACTTGGCATAGGCATCTACGGCATCAGCCCCTTCTCTTCGGATAAGCTCCAAAGCGCCGCATCCTTCAAATGCAAAATATTGCAGATCAAAACATTGAAAAAAGGTGACGGAGCAATTGGATACAGCCGCAACGGCAAGATATCCGAGGAAGGCACCGTAATCGCCACCATTCCCGTAGGTTATGCCGACG
>DCGV01000045.1:0-174 GCA_002314725.1 Bacteroidales bacterium UBA1769 | reverse complement strand
ATATCTGTATGGATATGTGCATGCTCGACATTACGGGCGTTGACGCCAAAGTTGGAGATACGGTAACCATTTTCGGCACGGAGCCCTCAGCTGTCGATATGGCCCGCACCCTTGGCACAATTCCCTACGAGATATTCACATCAGTCCCAAGACGCATAGAGCGCATCGTCCTCT
>DCGV01000122.1 GCA_002314725.1 Bacteroidales bacterium UBA1769 | reverse complement strand
CAATGATGATTTCTTGCAAGAACAAAAAATCAGAACCAACTCCAGAAGAAATCCAGGCACAGAAAGTGGCACTGGCTGACTCAGTGCTGGCGGAGATTGATGCATTTGCAGAACAATATTGGAATGCATACGGCAAATCGTTCAACTTTAAGACTATAGAACTGACAGAAAAGGAGCAATTGGCGAAGCCTGATTATCTGCTTGATCCATCCGTTGCCAATAATCTTGTAACTAAGTCACAGAAAATTAATGCATTAGCAATGTATGTTATGGACATTACACTTTGTAAGGCGTACGATATGTCTTATGACAATCAAAAAGAGGCTGCAGTAAAACTTGCCACTGACTTGAATGTCCCCTTTGATATGGAGTATTGCACTAGCAATGAGCCTGCATCAGAGATAATTAGATCTATATATAATGCTTGCAAGGAACGAGGTGACGTCTCTCTTTTCTGGCAGTTTGAATATGCAATTGTCTTTGAGGGAATATATATTCTTTCCCAGAATCCTGAATTATTCCTCAATAAAATAACAGAAGAGCAATGGCAAGCATGGGCTGTAGTTAAACGGACCAGAATGGCGGCTATTAAGGAATTGTCAAAGTATGACGAAGAGATGGCTCAAGTTTGGGAATTAAGAAAAAACAATAAAATTACCGCCTCCACAGAGGAAAATAATAGTATAGACCAATCGCTTGAAACAGCAAAACAATACTATATCGTCAACAAAGACAAGTACGCTGCAAAGCGCAACTCTCTTCTACAGTAAAAACATTAACTCTTTAATATTGAAATGGCGGTTGGACTTCAAAATCCAATCGCCATTTTAATTGTAAAGGATACCCTATTCTTATAATTTTTCCAAATAGGTGACTATTTTCCCGTGAGCTTCGGCATATTCAATTTCGCCACGTGTGCTGCTTCCGATGTATCCGCCTACGTTTATTACAAAGATTTCGTCTGCCATGTCAATCTTGCGCTTGTGCATATCGTCCAGCATCTCCTTCGTCCCTTCAGTCCAGACCTCATCGTCTCCTGAATGACCGAAGAGACCGACGCTGATGACAATGTAGCCTTCAAGCGTCAGACGTTTCTGTACTTCAAAGAATTGTTCCTTGAAACGGGTGCTACCACAGAGGGTTATGACTTTATATTTTCCTACCATCTTTTATTGAACCAGACCATTTTCTTCAAGGTCGCTTTCCGTCAGTATTTTATACAGGTTTTGTATAGCAACGGGCTCTCTTATGAAGCCGGCGTTCGAACTTATTCCAAAGATTTTGAACGCTGATATTGGTTTCAAGTTCGCGGGTAGTCTCTATATGAGTGATATGATATTTGTTGATAGCCTTCGACATTTCAGCGAAAATCAATGAATTTACACCCTTTTGTCTGTAATCATCGTCGATGCCTATAAGCAGTGTGTCGATTGTGTCATTGTGTTTGATAGCATGAAGTAGGTGATACCAGCCGAACGGGAATAGTTTACCGCCAGCCTTCTGCATAGCCTTGGACATAGATGGCATGCATACTCCGAATGCTACCACTTTATCATTCTCATCCAGAATAATTGATACGAAATCATGTGGCAACATAGGAACGAATTGTTTCTTCAAATCCTCGATTTGACCATCGGACAGTTGTGTATAGCCGTGTATTCTGCTGTATGCTTGATTCATTACAGCAAATATGCCATCATAATATTTAGCCCAATCTTTCTTGTTCTTTGTATCAGCTACTTTCAGGTTATAACGTTGAGCAATGGCCTCTCCAAATTTAATATATTTGTCAGGAATGACATCTGGAATCAAAATATCATACTCTACCCAGTCAACCTCTTTCACATAACCTCTTGCTTCAATATAATTAACATAATATGGATAATTATATTTACCATATGCAGTAGGATATTCATCATAGCCCTCAACCAGAATACCGGCAGCATCAAACTCAAGAAAACCTAACGGACCACTGAGCTGTTCCATACCCGCCTCTTTCGCCCACGCTTCCATAGTATCGAAGAGTGCATTAGCGACATCTTGATCCTCAATGAAATCCAAAAATCCGAAACGAGCATATTTGACACCAACGCTTTCATTGTATTTGTGATTGATAATTCCTGCAATTCTTCCGACAATCTTACCGGATGCATCGTAGGCCAACCAATACTTCGCTTCACAATATTCAAATGCATGATTCTTTTTAGAATCCAATAGATCCAAATCAGCAGATTCCAGAGTCGGAACATAATATTTGTGTCCTTTATACAATTTATTAGGAAAATGAACAAACTGTTTCAATTCCCTCTTTGTAATGACCTCTTTAACGGTTGGATACATGTTATTAAAAATATTAATGGTTTAAGTTCACCGGCTTTCTGCCTATACAAAACTCAAAATTATGAAAAAAAATTGATTATTCAGTGTTGTTTTTTCAATTTGATTATTTAACTTTGCTGAGTCTATGATAAAGAGGATACTCATATCTATGTCTATGCGAATGCATCTTTAAGATGCATCAATAATCCTCTATGTTCAACTCCAAACAGGATGCTTGGATTGAATAATTCAAAAATCACATATAATTAATAATAGTAAAAACATCTATTGATGATGTTTTTAACTTTGTATCGTAATTGTTTTTAAACAACCGATGATTAGACATAGTTTTACATATACAAATCCTTTCACTTTCGAATCAGGCGAATCCATTTCGAATTTAGAAATTGTATATCATACTTCTTCAAGAGATTGGCAGAAGAATGACTCCAGAAAAGTAATATGGATTTGTCATGCTCTTACAGGCAATTCTGACCCGGAAGAGTGGTGGAGCGACCTCGTTGGGAAAGGCAGGTTAATTGACACAGAGAAATATTTCGTTATTTGTGTCAACATGCTTGGTTCACCATATGGAACGACATCACCAGCTTCCATCAATCCAAATAGCGGCACCCCTTACTTCTTCGATTACCCCGCCTTCACTATCAGAGACATAGTCAACAGTGAGATAATCATAAGGAAGCATCTCGGTATAGAGAGCATAGATTTCATGATCGGCAGTTCTATCGGTGGGTTCCAAAGTCTGGAATGGCTCATCATGGAGCCTGACATAATAAAGAATGCCGTAATCATAGCGACAAGTGCAATGACAACTCCTTGGCTTACAGCTCATAATGAAAGTATGAGAATGGCCTTGGAAGCAGATCCGTCTTTCAGAGAGTGCAAGAGTCTTAAGGGAGGCGAGATGGGATTACGTACAGCCAGAGCGATAGGTATGACTCTATACAGAAGCCGAGAAGGCTACGGCCTTACTCAAGCAGAACCTGATCCAGAGTTTGTTTTTTCTTCAAAAGCCGCCTCATATCAGAGATATCAAGGGAAGAAGTTATCAGACAGATTTGATGCATATTCATATTACTATTTGATCAACTCAACAGACAGCCAGAATCTAGGCCGAGGCCGAGGTGGTATAGAGAAGGCTCTGTCAACTGTTTCAGCCAACTGTACTTTCATCGCTATCGACAGCGACGGTATTTTCTCAGTACAGGAGATACAGCATGTCGCTGATTGCATAAGGAACTCCTCGATGAACATCATCTCATCTGATTTTGGGCATGACGGATTCCTTATTGAATACCCAAAAATTACAAAAATCATTGAACCAATTTTAAAGAAATTATAACAATACCATGCAAGTCTTAAAATTCGGAGGCTCATCAGTAGCCGATGCCTCAGCAATGGGCAAAGTTGTTGATATTGTCAATAAAGCATTAGAACGTGACAGAACAATCGTAGTGGCATCTGCAATCAGTGGATGTACAGATTCATTAATTCAAATCGGGACATTGGCATCTCAGAAAGATGACAATTACAAGATTATGATTGACGAACTTCAAAGCAGGCATGAGAAGATAATCAACAGCTTCATCCCTGAAGAGAAGAGACAGCGAAGCTTACAATACTGCCAAGAGAACTTCGATAATTTAAGAAGCATCACACTTGGTGTATATATACTTGGTGAATTGACAAAAACATCTTTGGATGCTATCCAAGGGGTTGGGGAACTTCTATCCACCTCCATTCTAATCTTCAAGTTCAAGAGTCTTGGTTATGATTGCAAATGGATAGATTCAAGACAAATCATCAAGACTAACAATGGTGTCGTAGATACAGATATCACTAACGACAACATAGAAAAGATGCTATCGGAGAACAGGCATACACAACTTTTCATCATGCCTGGATTCATAGCTTCAGATCAGAGTGGGAAAATGGTCACATTAGGCCGTGGCGGTTCTGATTACTCTGCATCTATCATTGCAGTGGGAAGTAAGGCAAGAGTTCTTGAAATATGGACAGACGTTCCAGGAATGATGACCACGAATCCAAAGATAGCACCGGAAGCCTACCCTATCCGCAACATATCTTACAGAGCTGCGCTTGAGTTGTCACACTTTGGAGCAAAGGTTATATATCCACCTACTATCCAACCTGTAATTGCCAAGAGTATCCCAATTTACATTAAAGACACATTCAACCCTGACGATTGCGGTACTTTGATAGAGAGTGATCCTCCTTACGGATCTGACCGTTCAGGCGTAATCGGGATCTCCAATTCCGACAATATCGCCCTTATCAGTCTTGAAGGAAGTGGAATGGTGGGCATTCCAGGATTCTCCAGCAGACTGTTTGAGGCTCTCAGTGTAAGTGGAATCAATATTATTTTGATTACTCAAGCATCCTCAGTACATACCATGTGCATAGCGATTTCTGAAAAAGATGCTGAGAAAGCCAAAGCTGCTGCCGATAAAACTTTCGCATACGAAATCTCCCTAGGGAAACTTAATCCGTTGAAAGTTGAGAAAGGTTTCTCAATAGTATGTCTTGTTGGTAACGATATCTTGAGCCACAGTGGATCGACCGGTAGGATGTTGGCAGCTTTGGGACGTAGAGGAATCTCAGTCAGAGCTACGGCGCAAGGATCTTCTGAACGTAATATTTCAGTAATAATTGAATCACAGGATGTAGTCCCTGCTATTCAAAGTATTCACAGGGAGTTCTTTGAAAAATCAAATACAAAAATCATCAATCTGTTCATCGCAGGTTATGGTGGAGTTGGAAAGGCGTTGATTCAAATAATTAAAGAGAACAAACAGAAAGTGTTTGAAAAGACAGGCAAACTTATCAATGTCGCAGGATTGAGCAACAGCAGGAAATATGTCATTAAGAGAGATGGTATTGACTTGACCGATATCGACAATCTTCTTGATAATGGATCCAATGCTGCAGATGACGCCTTCTTCTCTGAGATCCAATCTATGTCGCTTGAAAATTCAATATTCGTCGATTGTACTTCAAGTTACGATATTGCAAACAAATATGTTACCATGATAGAGAATGGCTACAACGTTGTAGCCTGCAACAAAATCGCATTCGCCGCACCTCTGCAGAAATACATGGCGATTAAGAAGTGCGCCTTCAATTGTGGAAGAAGTGTCAAATATGAGACTACTGTAGGTGCTGCGCTTCCTATTCTTGAGACCATTTCACGCTGTTCAAACAGCGGTGATGCCATTCATAGAGTTCAAGCCGTTCTTTCAGGAACATTGAATTACGTATTCAGCACATATAAAGGTAGCGAGGGGGTATCTTTCGCAAGTGTAATCAAACAGGCTCAAGCTTTGGGCTACACTGAACATGACCCAAGAATAGACCTTGGCGGTAAAGACGTCCTTAGAAAATTGGTTATCCTTTGTCGCGAAGCAGGTATATTTATCGAAGAGAGCGACGTTGAGATCTCTCCTATTCTTCCAAAAGAGTATTTCGATGGAACTATAGATGATTTCTTCAATATGATTGAGAAAAATGAAGCTCAATTTGCTCAACAATACCAAGAAGCTGCATCACAAGGTCTGCAATTGAAATTCATAGCATCGTTGGAGAACGAAAATGGAGAATACAAGGCCAAGATCGGGCTTCAGAAAGTCGATACAAGCAATCCTCTATTCTTCCTTACAGCCACCGACAACGCAGCTATCATCTGGAGTGATTTCTATACATCCCCTCTTGTAATCCAAGGCGCCGGAGCTGGAACTTTCCAGACTGCCTCAGGTGTTCTTAACGATATCGTTCATACTATCTAAACATAGAGAAAATGGAGAAAAAATACAGATTTGAAACCCTTCAAGTAAGAGCAGGTCAGGAGATTGATCCTCAGTCCAAGGGAACTGCCGTTCCTATCTATCAGAGTACAGCATATGAATTCGAATCGATAGAGAGTGCTGCAGATTTGTTCGCTTTGAAAAAACCAGGCAACATCTATACTCGCATCACAAATACTACTACAGATGTATTTGAGAAGCGTATGGCTGCCCTGGAAAATGGTGTAGCAGCCACTGCTACAGCTTCAGGTCATGCTGCTGTTTTCCTTGCAGTGGTGAATATCTGCTCACTGGGAGACAACATTGTGTCATCTCCATTCCTGTATGGCGGCACTCATACCCTATTCTCATCAACATTGAAAGATATGGGAATTGAGGCACGCTTCGCCGAATCAGACAGTGCTGAATCTATATCAAAATGTATTGATTCCAAGACAAAAGTAATATACCTCGAACATCTTGGAAATCCGGCATTCAATGTTCCGGACTACGAGCCTATTATTGAACTTGCCAACAAAAAACATATCTGCGTGATTGTGGACAACACATTCGGATGTGGAGGATATCTTTTCCGACCTATAGATTGGGGCGCAAACGTTTCCGTCCACTCTGCAACTAAGTGGATTTGCGGACACGGTACCTCTCTGGGTGGAATAGTTGTCGATGGAGGTAATTTCGAATGGGACGCAGAAAAATATCCTCAACTTGCCGCACCTGCCGAGAGCTATCATGGATTGGTTTACAAGGAGGTCTTCGGAGATGGTTGTTTTGCTGGACGCGTGAGAGTGGAAGGACTCAGGAATTTCGGTTCCACCATATCTCCGTTCAACTCCTTCCTTATGCTACAGGGACTTGAAACGCTGTCATTGAGAGCTCAACGCTGCTGCGACAATGCATTGGCCATTGCCGAGGCTTTAAGCGCTAACAGTGCTGTTGAAAGTGTTAATTATCCTGGATTGAAGGATAATCAATATCATAAGCTGGCATCCAAATATATGAACAATGGTTTTGGCGCTGTATTGACATTCAGACTGAAAGATGGTTATGAAGCAGCTGCCGGTCTGATAGATAAGCTTGATTTGATTTTACATGTCAGTAGCGTAGGTGACTCCAAATCATTGATTGTTCACCCTGCATCTACCACTCATTCACAACTAAGCGAGAAGGAACAGATTACATGTGGCGTCTATCCAAACATGTTGAGACTCTCAGTTGGAACTGAGAATGTGGATGATTTGATAGAAGATCTGGAAGCTGCGTTGAAATAGACTAATGGAAATCGGCAATCTTACCAAGATCCCGTACTTCCAATCCCTCAAAAGTTAACGCTCTGACAGGATAATCCATACACACCGAAAGGTAGAAATCAATGATGGAGAACTTTTCAGGCCATGTTTTCATTACTTCAAAAATCTTTGGAGAGACGATATGAACACCTGAGAATGCCATCTTTTTATAGAGATCCGGATTCAGATTGACGTAAGGCGATTTAACTTGACCAGTTTCAATATTTGTCCAGCCTACAAGTCTGTTCTCATCATCGAAAAGAAGATATCTAGAGGTCTTGCGGTCACTAACAATCAGTGTAGCAAGATCTTCTATTTTATGATTATCCAGCAGTGACGAGTAATCAAGATTGGTAACAATATCTACATTATGGACCAGAATTGGGTCGGTACCTTTCAACAGAGAGGCTGCGTGTCTGATACCACCTCCCGTCTCCCTTAGCAGATCCCGCTCATCAGAGGTACGGATAGAGACTCCGAAATTGCCATTTTGGGCGAGATAATCATCTATCTGATCGGCAAAATGATGCACATTGACAACAATATCTTGGAAACCTGACTCCTTCAGTATGACAACAAGACTCTTCAGCATTGGCTCACCCTTATATGGAACCAGTGCCTTAGGCATCGTATCCGTCAGAGGTTTCAGACGAGTGCCCAGCCCTGCTGCAAATATCATTGCCCGTTTCATCCTATTTCAACTCCCTGTGTGTAAGTTTAACGACGATATCATATCTGCTTGAGAGATATTCAGCAAGATGATTGGCGCAATATACACTTCTATGCTGCCCTCCTGTACATCCGAAACAGAACATCAGATGAGTGAATCCCCTCTCAATATAGCGTTTCACATGCCTGTCGGCCAACTTGTAGACATCTTCTAGGAAATCCAGAATTTCTCCATCCTTTTCCAGAAAATCTATAACTGGCTGATCATTACCTGTCAAATATCTATATTGTTCATATTTCCCAGGATTATGAATAGATCTGCAGTCAAATACATAACCACCTCCATTACCACTGAAATCATCAGGGAAACCACGTTTATATGAAAAACTATATATCTCTACAATGAGTTTCCCATCATGAGAATCAATATCTCCAGTTGAAAACCTATCCATATCGGCCACTTTAAGAAGCAGTTCAGAGAGATATGGGTACTCCTCAAAAGGTGTATCAAGTATTTCTTTCAAATTAGCCAGGGCGAAAGGGATACTTTGAAGGAAATGGGCCTTCTTTTCAAATAATCCCCTAAAACCGTATGCACCAAGGACTTGAAGCGTTCTAAAAAGTACAAAGTGTCTGAATATCGCATCGAATTCATTACGGGTAATGTCCGAATATGGTTTAAGTGATTCAATATAGGTATCAATCAACTCATTCTTTAGCTTCTTAGGATAATTTGCCTTGGCCTGCCATACAAATGATGCCACATCATAGTAGATTGGACCACGTCTTCCACCCTGAAAATCAATGAAATAAGGTTCTCCATCCTTCAGCATTACATTCCTCGCCTGAAAATCGCGATACATGAATGTATTGGAATCATATCTTAAAAGATGGTTTGACAAAGCGTCAAAGTCATCCTGGAGACGCATCTCATTGAACTCTAACCCTGTCAATTTGAGAAAATTATATTTGAAATAGTTCAAATCGAACTCTATCATTCTCTTGTCAAAAGAGGGTTGTGGATAGCATACTGAAAAATCAAGTCCAATTGCCCCTTCAAATTGAATCTTTGGAAGTGCCGCAATCGTTTTTTTCAATAATGAAACCTCTTCTGATGAGTATTGACCGGAGATGCGGCCATGTTCGACTATATCATAGAGTATTTCGTTACCGACATCCTCCTGAATATATGAGCATCTGTCCTCACTGATTGAATAAACCTTCGGCATGGAGAGACCACGTGAAACGAAGTGTTTCGACAGATGGCAAAAGGCGTTGTTCTCCTCAACATTATGCCATTCAACTCCGATAGCAGTATAATTAACTCCATAAATCCTGAAATAATTACGGTTACTGCCAGAAGATGGGAATTGGCGGATAGTGGTTATCTCTTCGCCAAAATAGTCTATGAATAGTTTTTCAATTTGACGCATAACTTATTCAACAGGATATCCAATAGATTGTATAACAGTAATCTCCTGATCACTTGACAAACGGAGTTTCTCATGAAGCATCTGCTTATCGAACATCAATCTTACAACACAGCGCAGATTGAATGATGCGCAGAACAGATACAGATTCTGTGAAATAAATCCAGAATCGAGAAAAACAGTCTCAACCTCCTCTTGTGGCGTTTTGTTTACCAATTTGGACTTATTACCAATGAATGCTATCTGAATAGGTGCAGTAGCGACATATAGCTGTGTGCCGGTCAAGGCTCTCATATCTTCATCAAAAAGCATTTCAAGGGTATTATCGAGAGCATTATAACGATATACACCGGAAGATAAAAAGATATATAGATCGATCTCCTGACTGTTATGAGAAGATGGAGCTGTCCTCCCGCCTCTTTCACTGTTTATTCCGAATGATGCCCACAACATATTGGACAATGTCTGCAGGTCAAACTCCTTGTCACTGTATTTCCTTCCGCTTCTGCGTTTTTTCAGAACCTCCATAAGAGGCTTTCCCCCATCATTCTGAGGCTTCGGAAGTGTTATTTTGTTCATCATTGTCGTCATCTTCTTTAATTTTAACTTCACTATTATTGATAGTTGTCACCTCGAGATATTTATTGTATCGCTCAAGCACATTATCAACATATAATTTTGTCTCTTTACCGCTGAAACTTGAGGTTGAATCAAATGCATTTTTGACATCTTCCCAATCCATATTATCCAAATCCAAGGAGTCAGCCAATGTTCTCATATTAGAAATCCGCCTCTCCCCTGCATTATAGGCAGCCAATGCGAACTTCAGTCTATTATCCTGATCGATATCCTCATTGTTGAAATAGTTCAAAAGATAACTGATGTATTGAGTTCCTGCCATAATATTCTGTTCAGGATCTATCGGATCGGTAGCACCGAATCTAGCAGCAGTACCTGAAGTAAGTTGCATCAGACCTTGTGCATCTTTATGTGATTGAGCAGAGAGATGAAATCTTGATTCCTGATAAATTATGGAAGTGATCAAACGCCAATCAACTCCATATAGATCGGAATATTTCTTTACCAGATCATCATAAGGCGAAAGATGGACCATCTTCTTATGTTGGTTGATATATGGTTCTATTCTATATGACCTATAATACCTTGAAATCAATTTGAAATAGTCATCAGAGTGAGTGAAGTGCCTTAGCCAATTGTTGATTGAGACAAGTAATGAATGATTTTCCCGTTTAACAATCCATACTATCTCATCCTTTGTCTGAGTCGAATATGTAATCAATGGCTCAACATCTTCAGGAATGCCGTTCAGTAGGTCATAAATAACGATATCGCACTCCCCATCCAGAAGAACACTCCAGACATCATCGGATTTTGTCTTAGAGACTTCGAATGATTTACCGCTTTCACCGACAAATCTCTTTATCATCTCATAATTGAGTTCCTCAGGCATTCCGTCAAGGTCATACATTGTCACTCCCAATGCAAAAACACACCTGACAGTGTCTATTCCATCAATTGTAGTGGTGTCAATGTTCCGATTCTCTCTCACAGAAAAAAATATTGCAATAATGATTGCAACACCGAAAAATATCATCTTTCGTACTGTAGGAGAGATAGTTGCCATGATTATCGGATATTAAATGGCCAAAATACCCCAAATTTAAATCCGCTCTGTGGCCTGATGTAATGATATGCTGAGAAATAATCTGTAGTCAAACGATTGATCATCGCATTGGTATATTTGACAAATGCGCTTACGTTCTTCCATTGAACATTGACGAATGCATCTATATATGGAGTGTCCAACCCTCCTACCAACTCATTTTTCTGATTGAAGAAAACACCAAGGTCCGGAGAGTAATCCTGTGCATAATATGGAGTATTCAAAAGTCCGTTAACGCCAAGCTGCATAGTCATAACGTTCTTAACTACCGGGAACTCAATGTAATATTTCAAATTGAACGCCAGCTTTGGAAGTGGAAGGACATCCTCATTTGAACTGATTTGGAAAAGTGCCCTATTGTCAAGGTGAAGGATTCCCAATTTGATATTCTGTTCCAATGATGCAGACAATACGCTGATAAGCTCACCGTGTTGCTGGATATTGGATAGTGTGTCATAATAGATAAGATTGTCCACAAGTGCGTAATCAACAACAGCCTTGGTTGACGTTACAGGTATTTCAAGAATTGCCTCTACGGAAGTCTTGGAGCTCTTTTTAAAATCATTATCCCATTTATGATGGTTGAAGTAAAGATGTTGCTGATAATACTCCGGTTCCTTAAGCGATGTGTGGAACTTTCCGGTCAGATGAACGCCATCCTTGAATGGATAAGCTGACAGTTTAACCTTGCCGTTAAGTTCAAAGTCGTTCAAATTGTATCCGGCATAGGTGTATTTACCATCAGCATCCCATGCAAAATACTTTCTGAACTGTCCCTGTGCACCTGCATAGAGATACATATTGTTTTGAATCTCTCTATCTACTCCCTTGTAGTAATACTCAGGTTTAAAATCATATATGGAGAGTATCTGATAACCTATACCACCATTGATTTTCGAGATGATCGCATCAGGCGCAAATGGTTGGAGTTTAATAAAGAACTTATTCTCAAGCATACGGACATTCATGATGTCATTGCTTGTCGTTTTATTAACGAAGAATTGGTTGTTATAAAAATTCCTGGCTGAAGTATTGGAGGTCTCTATCTCATCTGTATAGACTTTGTTGTAGGTAGAATACTCGAAACTATGTCCAATGAATGCCATTGTACCCTGATCCAAATCGAGGGAATCCTTGTCCTTCCTGAAGAAATTCATCGGGATAGAGAGAGAATGTGTAAGATATACCGTCCTTCGCTTCAATTCGTTATATGCATTCTTCAAGTTGACTTCAACTGTCTTCGGATCGACGATAGTGTCTTGTACCCAGAATGGATCCTTCAAGCCGCCATTTTCATTTCGACGTATCTTCTGTCCGATATATCCGGCGTTAAGAATATACCTCTTTCCTAAATAATTGACCTCAGCAAATGAAGTTCTGTTGTCAGTCTCCTCATGTGTCAATAGTCCCTTTGAACCATATTGACGATAGCCCAAAGTAAAATTCAGTTCAGGTGTAATATTCTGTGTAGTAAGGAGTTTGACTTGTGACTCCTCCTTTTTCTTTGTTTCAAACAATGTTCCCCAATATGCCAACTCTGTATATGGGGTTTTTGTATTGTACTGAGGCACATTCTCCGGAGTATAGGAGTATGAGATATATGGATCGAATGCATGGAATACATCTACACTCTCACGTTTGAACCAGTTATACTCCTGGGCGGCAGATCCTACTGTACCTAGATATGTTGCATTCACGTCCTTCTTGAAGAACGGTATCTCATTGAAATTATAATTGAAGGTGGTATCCATGGTACCGAGTTCAATCTCATTGAAATCAACATCTGGTGTCCATGTGATGATCTGCTCGAAATAGGCGGACTTTGGAATTGCCGAGGTGGCAAGAACGCGCGGCTCAGCTTTCTTCACACTGTCACGATAATCTCTCTTATTCTTTTTCTCGGCACGTTTGATATCTTTCGCGTCAGGAAGACCGACTGTCATCGCAATATAGTACTCAGAGTACATCGAATCCAGGTATGGCATTGTGACGGTATCAATAGTCTGCCAGAAAAGCTCAGGAATCTGAGAAATCACTAATGTATCGTTGAAATTTCGATATCCAACTATCTTTCCAGCCGAATCCATGACAAATTTGAAAGAGTCAAGGACTGCTCCATAAAAATCATAACTGTATAAGATGGAGTCGATTAATGCAAGTGTGTCGATATCAGTAGTATCACTGACGGCCTTCGTCTCAAGTGTCGAAGGATCTGGCTCTAAAATGTTTTCAGTCGGTTGGATTCTGCCATCTGGAATCGGTCTTTGAAGTACCAATGTATCTTGATCTATAACAAGAACCACTTTCGATGGAAGTATATATCTTGATTTGGATCTCCCTTCAACATTGAAAGAGAATCCAATAACCATTGAAAACACAAACAGATATGTTAATAATCTCTTCATTAAATAATCTTGACGCTAATACGTGACAACTCGGCAAGTACCCTGTTATGCCCCTCTTCCTCTATATATCCCAAAGCATTTTCACGTAGATATACGGTATGTCCACCCTTTATCAAGTTAAAAATAGTCTCTCTAATACAATATTCAGTAGCTATACCGCTTATGATTACATTCTTCGGCAGCAAATCAGCAAGTTTTGTACCATCTTCACGTCTTGCTTCATATCCCGAATACTCCTCTTTTTCCACTTCAGTAGCTTTATAGAATGTATTCTCCTTAGATGGAGCGTTGTGCCCAAGCTTATAGAATTCGCTATGGATTGAGCCTCCATGAGTTCCTGCCACACAATGGGCTGGCCATATACCGCCATTCTCCTTGAACGAAGAGTGATTTGCAGGGTGATGGTCGGCCACATAATAGACTTTATTTTCAGGATGGTTCGTTATATACTCAACGTCCAATTTTACAGCATTCTCTGCATTTCCACAGGCGAGAGAACCATCGATAAAATCATAAAGCATATCCACAACGACATGAGCAACATCTTCACCCTTATCCATAAGAGTAATCTGATTCATCAATTTATTGATGAGGTGCATCTTCATATCATAAAGATCATCTGATATATCTACTTTATAATAGTGTGGATTGATGATTCTTGTCTGTGTCTCATTAAGGCTGGCAAGATTTGATTTGTAGTAATCGCGTTTTTCGTAAATGGTGCGATTATCTTCAAACACTTGACCATTGTCATAAATAAGTTCTTGTAACTCCTTATATGTATATGAGCCGGATTCAAATGATGTGCGTTTGGTTTCATCCTTTTCATCGACAATCTCAAGATACTCTCCAGCTTCAATTGTTTTAGAGAAAGAGTCACCACGGAGACATGTTACATCAGCCTTGAATTTTCCATCCTGGATAATACGATATGTAACTTGGAAACCAGGATTAATAAGTTTAACCTTATCTTCTGAGCGTTTCAGCACAGGTTCGCCATCAAATTGAACAAGTTTATATACATTACCGAAACAAGGATTGTGCTTACTTGTCGCAATTGCATCACCTACCCCATAGGAGTCAATCTTGGCATCCTGTCTCTCAATTTCAGAGATAATATACTCATCAAGAGCATTTGTCGCAAATATCTTGCACTTTTTCAGACCTGCAGCATCCAGCATTTCGCGACATCTTCTAGAGAGATATGCCAGATCTCCGCTGTCCAGCCTTATACCATATCCTGGTTTATAATTGTCATCAATACCATTCTCTCTGAAAGCACGGATAGCATTCTTTACACCACATTTCAATGTATCGAAAGTATCTACAAGTAGTATCAGTCCCTCTCCACGGTGTGTATTGATATATGTATTGAAGGCCTTCAACTCGCCCTCTATGTTGCATCCGTAAGATGTGGTATAGCTGTGTGCCATCGTACCGCTTGATGGAAAGCCGAACTCGATACCTGCAAGTATGTTGGATGAGTTTGCACATCCCCCTATGAATGCGGCTTTTGCGCCATATTCTGCAGCCCAAGGACCATGTGCACGTCTTGAGCCAAATTCACTTACTGGCTTGGATGTACTTCGAGTCACTCTTGAAGCTTTGGTAGCAATGGCCATCTGATGATTCATGATGCACAGAAGCGGAGTTTCAAGCACCTGGGCTTCAATGATGGGCCCAACAATTGTAATGATTGGCTGTTTTGGAAATGCTATTTCACCCTCTTTCATCGCATATACCTGTCCGGAAAACTTCATTGTGGAAAGGTATTCTCGAAACTTTTTATAATCATCACCGGGAAGGAATTTTTCAAAGAATGACACATCTTCACATCCAAGACCTTGAATCATCTGTAAAGCTTCCCTCACACCGCTGACAACGGCCCAATTGTTTTTGTCCGGAGCCTCTCTAAAAAAAAGATTGAAGATTGCGATTTTATCCCTCCTACCCTCATCGAAGAAGGATTTCCCCATCGTGTATTGATATTTATCCGAGCAGTATGAAATATTCAGCATACGTCTAAAATAATTCCCTTACGAAATAGCAAAGTTACAAATAATAGTTGATTAATTCAACTACTACTCAACACG
Organism: Bacteroidales bacterium UBA1769; assembly: GCA_002314725.1. Taxonomy (GTDB): domain Bacteria; phylum Bacteroidota; class Bacteroidia; order Bacteroidales; family UBA932; genus Cacconaster. The sequence goes on along the minus strand of DCGV01000122.1, from coordinate 2,351 downwards.
CATGGTCCTGTCCGGACTTATTTTAGAGATAAATACCGTAGAAATCGATATTATTGCCATTATTACAACCGTAGAGACTGAATCGAGAGCGACAATCTTCCATACATTCATATCTATCGGTACAAATTTCACGAAGTAATTATCAGGATTGAGAGTGATAAGATGAGTATATTGCTGAACCAGACAGATTGCCACGCCTATAACAGTTCCCCAGACAATGCCCTTCACGATGATTTTCAGTGCACGTAGAAGAAAGACTCTCCCCACTTCCCTATTATTCATTCCCAACGCTTTAAGGAGTCCTATCATTGATATTTTTTCAAATAAAATAATAAGAATTGCGGATATCATATTGAATCCGGCAACTATCATCATCAATATCAAAATCATTAACACATTCAAATCCAGAAGTGCCAACCAGTCAAATAGATGACCAAAAATCTCTCTTATATCCGTGACAAAATATGAAGGATCATCCTCTTCTGATTCAGCATATACCAAATCTGCAACCGCAGAGATTGATCGATCTAGATCAGCCCCTTTGGTAAGCCTTATTTCAATAGATGACACATCGTCTGAACTCCAACCACATATCCTTTGGACTTGCCTTATATCAACAATTGCCATAGTTTTGTCAATATCTTCCAATTGAGCATCAAATATGGCTTTCACTTCAAACTTCCTCACCTTAACCTCATCACCCACAAAATAGGCAACCACCTCATCACCTACATTATACCCGAGTGCCTTGGCCGTTCTTTCAGAGATCATAATATCGCTACTGATACGACCTTCGAACGTTGGAACTTCGCCAGAGTCGAGACATTTCTCAAAAAAAGAGAAATTATATGTAGAGTCAACGCCCTTGAAATATAGACCATACAGCTCATCCTCGGCTTTGACCATTCCGGATTTATAGGCAACTCCATCTACGGACTCAATGTATTCAAGTTCCTTCAGGGAGTTCAGATAAGATACGTTGATACTTTGTGGATACAAATCATTAACCGGACTCTGTCCCGGGACTGTCAACACAATAGAACCCATAAATCCTGTCGCTTTAGATCCGATCTCGCTTTTGAAACCGCTCACAACAGAGATGGCCACTATCATTATAGCTACGCTCAACGAAACTGATATCCAGGCTATTGCATTAACAACCCTATTGGAAGCTATCTTATTGGATATGAAAGAGTATTTCCCCATTATTACCCTGATTTGCAAATACAAAAGTAATTATCTTTTTCTATTCTCCGTATTGTATTTTTGATTACCTTTGCAAGGATATAGACTAATTGCGGAATTAGCTCAGTTGGCAGAGCGTTGGCTTCCCAAGCCGAAGGTCGCGAGTTCGAACCTCGTATTCCGCTCCAAACAGCTTCTAAGGACGAACTTCATGAAACATTTACTCACCCTATTTATTGCAATTATAAGCTCAGTTTCTTTATTCGCCCAGAATTCAGACACCGTTCCTTTCAACGGACTTGTTGTAAACACTTTTGACAAGGGAATCAAAGCCCAGATTTTCATCAAGAACACATCATTGATGACATCTTCTACCAAAGATGGCCGTTTCGGATTTACCTCAATCAATGCAAACGACACCCTTGTCGTAAAATATAAAAAAGCTGAGATTGAAGTTCCTGTTGGCGGGCGAAAGAGTATCAAGATAAGAATCATGGAGGATTATAAGGCTGACGCCACTTTTGAACCTGAACTTGTTGATATGGGGTACAATTTCGTCAACAGACGGGAGATGACAACCACATCCCACGGTATTACCGGCGACCTTTTCACAAGGGGCATCTATCACTCCCTGGCAGAGGCCATCCAGAATTTTGTACCTGGAGCTTCAGTAAGTGAAGACGGGCAGGTCATGCTACGTGGCATCAACTCTCTGTTGGGTTCGTCATACGCATTGATTATCGTTGACGGCATTGAGATGCAAGCGCTCACTGATGTAAATATATATGATATTGACAATGTGGAAGTTTCAAGTGACGGTTCAATGTATGGTGTGAGAGGATCCAACGGAGTAATCATCATAAAAACAAAAAGACAATAATCAATAATAGATTTAATAACTAATAACTAATTATGGTTTATTCACAAGAAGTACAGCACATGTGTGTTGTTAAAAAAGGCCCGAATCACGGCCCAGCTCCAATTCCTGAGGAAGGAAAATGGGTAAAAGCTAAAGAGATTAAAGACATTTCAGGTATGACTCACGGTATCGGTTGGTGCGCTCCGCAACAAGGTGCCTGCAAACTATCCTTGAATGTAAAAGACGGTATCATCGAAGAAGCTCTTGTAGAGACAATCGGTTGCTCAGGTATGACTCACTCAGCTGC
>DCGV01000128.1:13923-14186 GCA_002314725.1 Bacteroidales bacterium UBA1769 | reverse complement strand
ATGGTTCCGGACATGGATAGTTACAACGCCCTTCAGGTATATGCAGCCACCGGAGGAATACCGGAGCTGGTTAAGTTGTTCAGTGAATTTCCGGATTTTGAAACAGCGATTCCTACTGTGCTCCGTTATGATTCGGAGTACAATCTGCTCATGAAACGGCTGATCGAACAGGCATTTCGAAAGCCGGAACTGTACAATGCGATACTCTATTCCATTGCAGCCGGTTCAGTGCGAAACGGCCAGATCAGTCAGGCAATCGGAGA
>DCGV01000128.1:0-13843 GCA_002314725.1 Bacteroidales bacterium UBA1769 | reverse complement strand
GCAATTACAGCTTTACCAACAGCTATTTTGAACTGTGGTACAAGCTCCTTTATCCGAATTCTTTCGCCCTGCATCGCCCGGAAGATGCCACGTATTTCGCTGCTGAATTCATTCAGGCTGTAGACGAATCTGCAAAAGCAGAGTTCGTTAAGACTGCCATGCTGCATGCCAAGGAAAATAATTACGGTCTTTCCCGTGACATTGCATTTTTCCATGACTGCACTCCTGTTCCAATGGAAACCACAGTAGATGGCAAGCCGTATTTCTTTGATGGCGTAGTCGAAAAAGACGGTCATTTCAGCTTCATAAAGGTACTGCAGGGAAAAGATTTGCGGCTCGATCGCGCCGAAACGGAGTTACTTGAAAAGGCAGCGTCGCAAATCGCACCGCTGTATAATTCCCACCTTGAGGTCTACAGCTATAATGCCTTTCACGATTATCCGGTAAGACTTGCCGCAGAATTAAAATATCTCCACCTCAACGCTCTGGAGCGGTTAAAGTGGAGATAATATATCGGTATTCAATTGGCAGCTAGGGAGAGCTAGGGAGAGCAAGTTTCGCCTTGGCTGCCAATAACTTGCTGAGAGCAAGTTTCGCCATGAGACTCAATAACTCGTTTTGATGCCCTGCCTACCCGGAAATCTTGCTGAGAGCAAGTTTCGCCGTGTATGACAGTTATGAAAAAACGGAGTTTTTCCATAGCCTCAAAACGCGCAGCCAGAGCAAGTTTCGCCATGTTAAACACAAATCGAAATTGCTCTCCGGCAACTTGTTGGGGATTACGTTTCCCCAAGCCCTCGTGAGGGTTCATCACTGCGCGATTTCACAGTCTTTGCGGAGATAAACTTTCGGAATTGAGATGGAATAATGGTTCAAAACTGAAAAATACAATTGGTACGATTTAAAAGATAAGGATTAGTAAAAGTATTAGCTTCAAAAGAATTGAAAATCGGNNGCGCGATTTCACAGTCTTTGCGGAGCAAAGGGGGAAATAATCATCTACGCTGATTATCAAATGCATTCATATGAGCAAGGCACTCCAACAGATGTTTTCCTATTGCTTCCGGATCCATATTGTTGGCTTCACAGATGAAGCGTAGGCCGTCAGGAGTGAGAAGCCTACCGTGGTCACGCTCATAGCAGAGCTTCCTATAATCTTCTATTTGTTTCTTCGTAAGTTTTTCCATTATCTGAAAATCCTCAGCTTAATCAAATGGCAAAATTTAAATGTAGCCGATAGCATTTATCCCAATAACCCCTCTGCGAAGAAACGGCAATTCAATTCTATCAACTTCATTCTGCTGTATCTCAAACTTGCCGAATGAAAATCGTTCGGGCTCAAACCGCTGATAATCAAAGTGCTCATACTCAAACACTTCTATTCCAATTTCTTTAATAACATCTTCCGGCAATTCATAGTTTTGCTCGACGAGTCCGAACATAGTAAATCCAGTTGATATACAGAAAGACATTACCGGTTTATAGGAAGCACTATATGCAAAGGAACCGGCAATAGAACCGACAAGACTCCCTACCATAAAACCCAAAACAGGAATGTGAATGAATGACTGCGATACGCTGCCCAATACCAAAGCGCATGTGCCGGTGAACATTTCTTTAATCAATTCATTCGCCATCTCTCGCTGACTCATTTGGTTTGTGGTAACTTTATATGCATTCTTCAAAGAATCAAAAGCAATGACCGTGACCATGCCGATTATTGTCGGGTCAACTTTCTTCATTGCCTCACCCCAAAGGCCAGAGGTACAGCAAGTTGTTATGGCAGATGCTATCGTTCCCTTTATAAATCCCTCGGATGCGCCGTCCACAGCTGCCCAACCAATCCTTTTGAATTGATCGGCTTCGACTTCTCCATTCTCGATTAAGTATCGAATTGCACTTATTATTTCTGGCGCGACTTTGAGCACCATTGAGATTGTTGCAGCAGTAAGGCCAGCCTTAAAAGATTGCTTTAGAACATATTCATATCGCATCAACTCTTCCGTAGTCAGACCAAGTTCTGACGCATCTATGCTTCCTTCTTTTGCAAGTTTTGCAAGCTTCTCGGCATCCTCTTTGGAGAGAGGAATGGACTCATTTCCTTGATTATCCCTAATGCAATCTCTGAGTAAATCCAATGTTTCCTGGTATCGTTTTACTTGTTCAGGTCTTATCATCTGTTCCTTTGCAATTTTTTGTTCAAGGAACTTGATAGCATCTTCCATCTGGTCTGAAGGAATTAACCTCAACTGTCCGGAATAAATTGGATCATCCAGTATTACATCTCCGGTATATCCTCTTTTACTCAAGTAATCCTCAAGGGTTTCTTTCCCTCCAGAGGACTGATATTCTTTGAACCGTTCGAAAATGCTCTTGGCCTGCTGCTTGGCACTATCAGCACCAGTCCTATAGTATTTGAGACCATAATCATCACCGAAATTTGTAGACACATCCACAGAACCCAAGTCATGACTTCTATCTACGAATGCTCGATGTGTCGATCCCTTCAAGGCAGCGTCAATATCAAAAGTACCCGCGTGCCAGAATTCTGCCACATCGCCTTTGAGCGTTGTGACATCCGACTTGAAGCCTTTCATCGCATTAAGACTCTCCATCAGCGCATCAATCTCTGACTGAACGGTTTGAACATAATGACCGCCCTGGGTGCTTGCCATAACTGCGGAAGAACTATCTGCAAAGTATTTGTATCCTTCCTCAAATGCAGTCATCAATTAACCCTCCAGGAATTCCTTCAATCCATCAAGGTACAGAATAACTGTCAATGCTCTATACTGCTGGTCGTTTATTTTTTTCTTCATAGCGAGATTCTTTATGTTCTCATAAGCCCCAGTAGCACCCGCCTCTACAACATCGGCTACCGGTTTGAGAACTTTATTACCAACAAGCGCGACAGCCTTATTCAATGCACTCAGCGCTCCCTTTTTCTTGTGTGCAGGTTCAATAGGTGACACTTCTTCCGCCGGAACTTCAACAGTTTCAATTTGCGGTGCATCTATTTCTTCAACCGCTTTCTGTTCTTTTTCTTCATAGGCATTTCTATCAAAATACTGCTTGTAAGAAGCACAGAAATCAATAAACTCCTTGTATTCTGTTGGAGAAAGCAATGCATCATCAACATTCATCATCGCTCTCTTGCCAAGCCATCCGTATGACATTCCGAACTTCTTGAAGCGAATGCTCATACTTCCAATTTCACTCTTGCTTGTTTTATTTTCACCGACAAAAAGCACGTGCTCATTAGAAGAAATTGTGGCAGAGTTATGTTTGTATTCTTCCTCTGTCCAGACGGCCGCATCAACCGTGCCGTCTGCAATACCTACTATTTCTCCATCCTTGTCATCATTTACACTGATGAGCTGGCGAAGGTAGTTAGCATATTCTTTGGTCTTATCATCGCATACAATTATTAGCTTTGTAATTTGTTTAGCCAGCATATTAGCCCTCCATTAAAGCCGTTCAAACGCCTTTTTGATAATCTTTGCCATCAGAATTCTTCTCTGATTAAGGAACTCCAAATAGTCCATGTTTTCAAATCCTTCCGGTAGAGCGTGGTTCTCACAGTGTGTCTTAAACTCTTTTCCAAACTTCTCTCTGTATCTTTCAATATAGAGAGCCGGCGCATCATCAGAAATGTCGATGTTCGTTGCATAATCCAAGAATGTGAAGTTAGCTGTCTGGTTCCTGTCACGGTCAGAAGTAAATCCAATCTGTTCCAGATAATGCTTCGGGAAGATGTGGTGCTTATCAACTGCATTCTTTGTTCCGCTAGAACCTGGAAGCAGGTAATTAGCCAGAGAACTTGTACTGAACAGCATCGGATTGTTAAGCACAATCTGAGAAGCAATATATCCGTACCAAGACGGAGAAATCGCAGCAGAAGAATTTAACTCGTTAGGCAGAGTCATATTAAAGTAATCATCGGTAAACACACCGGCGATTGTCTTCTCAATATATGCCACGAACTCATCTGCGGTTGCGATGTTTCTCAAATCAGCAAACTGCTTTTCAACTTCTGACTCAGTAGAACCAGTGTAGAAGTATGTAATTGCTGACATAAAAAACCATCTGCTTATTGTTTGGTTCAGACGGACCGTATCAACCTTGTATTCCAGCTTTCCAATGAGGTAGAGCACATAGCTGAAAACAATTGCATTGGAAGAAGCAATGATTTTATTACTAACATAACCAGCGGAAGCGACACAATTAAGGAATGCATGCCAGTTGTTCAAATTCATCACTTGCTCAAGAGCTTCCTTGAAGATAGTCAGATTCTGATCTCTGGTCTCATCAGAGTATTTTCCGGTTTCCAGATTTTTACCGCGAAGAAGCATATAAGCATATCTCAATCTCGCTCTGTGGAAGCCGAGACCAACAGCCATTCTAATCAGATGCTGAGGGTCAATTTCCATGATGTGATTGAACGATGTGCCATCTTTCGGAATTCTGGAATCCTCGCAGAATTTTGTAATCTGGTCGTGAACTTCTTTTTCATAGACTGCAATCAAGGTCTGGATAAAGTTATTTTCTGTTAGATTTTGACCACCGGAGTTTACACGAACAAAGATATCGGCCACATCTTGCTCATCCGCATTCACAGAGATTTCAAGTGTAGGCAGCGAGAAGTCTTCCAGACCGAGGAGGTCATTGAGGTTATCCTCAATCAAATCCAATTCTTCATCCGAAAGCTCCGGTAGACCTTTCTTTTCTCTTGCTTCGTTCACACCGTTAATGAAAGCTCTACGGAACTTAGTGAAAGAGTTGTTTTCTTTTGCCAGGAACACATCGCTAATCTTGGAAATCCATTCCTGATCTCGTTCTGTTGCGGTTGTCCATACGGCAAATTCTCTGGTCAACGGATTGTAGCTAATTTTGATTTCATGCTCGCCGTAATTCTTATCCTTGACCTTAACCCCATACATAGCTGCAACAAGAGCAGTCAATCTCTGCTGACCATCAATGACCAGTTCCTTCGGCTCCTCATAGATTTTCTTGTTGCCTCCGATAGAGCTTTTCTTTTCGCCATACCCAGTAGGGGATTCCCAAAGCATGACATATCCGATTGGATAGCCTCTGAGCATAGAGTCAAAGAGGTCTCTAACTTTATTATCCTTCCAAACAAAAGGCCTTTGAAGATCAGGCAAACCTATCTTTCCGATACGAACATCATCAACGAGGTTCTTCACCTTGCTTGGAATGTTTGTAAATATTTCTTTTCCCACTACAGAACCTCCTGACATTTGTTATTTTGATTATTGGTAACCTCCGCAATATACTTTACCAATTCAGGTGCCGCTTTTCTTTGACTTCGGATTGGCCCACTCAAACCATTCATCAACAAAAAATGATACTCTAATAGGAAACAGTCATATACTTCCAACAGCTGTAAATCCATATATCTACGATATGCCTTCGAGCAGAATGCTTCATCTAGTACATACCCTTCATCATCACCAATATCGAAGGGAATATCCGTTTCGGCGATTAAACATTTACAACGTATTTCTTTAACAGGACTCGTCACATAAATAAACGCATAATCGCCAGGCATCATATTACATTGCTGGTGCCATATAACATGACCATATTCTTGAAATGCAGATTCCGCATCATAAATATCTGGACTGCAAGGAATAAGCCAACTCGTCATATACCCAACTCCCCCTCTGAAAGCAACTCTTTCAATTTTAAAAGCGCAGCATCAGTGTAAAATTTTTGAGAGGCAGACTTACTGTTTTTACTATCCAGCTTTCGATCATACACATATGCCGTATCTGCGAACATTGCTTTCCGAGCATCATGGAAACGCTTGTCTAGTTTAAACCCAGGAATATTCTCTTTGCACCAGGCAACAACTTCATTATACGAATACTTCCAAATAGTTCGAAATTCGCTATCCGTCATATTAACAATTTGGCTAGCATCCGAGGAAACTTTAACTTTTGTCACCTTGGCGAAGGTGGCATCCGCATCGGAGGGACTTGTAATTGCTGCAAGTATGGAGCTATTCGTTGCCTTCTTGACATGTTCCAGATACAGATCAAATCCTAAAACTATGGAGTCTTCGATTCCATCGCTATGAAGGTCCTGAATCACCGTCACGATCTCCTTGATGAAGGCCTTGGCTTCTTCGGATGATGCATACTTTGCAACCGATCCAGACAAGAAGTCTTCGGGCCTGAACGGAAGCTTGAACCCTAAAGGCATTATGAATAGACCTTCGTCTTCCATAATATCTTTGCCAAAATATGCTTTGATAAACTCAACATAGTTCAACGCAGAACGGGCAACAAGCATAAAAACATATGGTTCCAGTTCTTCGCAGTAGAAATGCGTGATACTATTGCGATACCGTTCAATCTCTTCAATGTTTTTTGCAATAGCAATAAAACTGTTTTTCTTGACAGAATTCCTATGCTCATTCACATAGCCTAGAGCCTTATCCAAGCTGATGGTATGACCATCTTTTGTAAAGATAGACTTTTTCTTAAGATACTTTTTTACATATGCCTTAAGTGCTAGCTCCCAGGCATTCATCATAAGAAGAGTAACTGTTTCATATCGATATGAGATATTCGGCTTGTTGTGGATTTCAATAGCAGCAAAATACGCAGCTATAGAATTCTTTACCAAATTGTTCTGAACCATTTTCCGCTTTGCTATTGGAACCACCTCCTACTTATCCCAACTGTGCCATAAGCTCCTGGAAGCTTTCTAATGCACTCTGAAGATTCTCGATAATATCCTGCGCCAGTTCATCAGGATTCGGAAGGTTGTCCAAGTCAGCCAATGACTTGTCTTTGATCCAAAAGATGTCGAGGCTCAGTTTATCTCGTGTCAGGATTTCATCCACACTGAATCTACGCCAACGGCCGTCAGGGTTAGTCTCCGACCATGTTTCTGTGCGCTGGTGACGATTCTCTGGATTATAACACTGTATAAAATCAACCAAATCTGCACCTGTCATCGGGTTTTTCTTCAATGTAAAATGCATATTGGTGCGCATATCGTAGATCCAGACTTCCCTTGTCTGCATATCCGGACTTGCAGGCTTCTTATCAAAGAAGAGGACATTAGCCTTTACACCCGGCTTATAGAAAATACCTGTCGGTAGACGTAATATGGTATGAAGGTCTGTTGTCTGCAGTAGCTTCTTTCTAATGCNNCAAGGATTGTATGCAGGTCGCAGGTTTCCAACAGTTTTCGACGGATGGTTTCACCTGCGCCACCCTCGAACAGCACATTATCAGGAAGAACTACGGCAGCTTTGCCAGTAGCCTTCAGTATAGTATTGATATGCTGCATAAAGTTCAGCTGTTTATTAGAGCTTGTTACCCAGAAATCCTGACGGTTATACACCAGCTCGTCCTCTTCCTGCTCACCCTCTTCATTGGTGAAAGTCATAGACGATTTCTTTCCAAAAGGCGGATTTGTCAGGACATAATCCACACGATAGCCAGGATCCGTCAGCAAAGCATCACCAAGTGTAACCGGAATGCTTCCAAACAAATCACCAATGTTATGAAGGTAAAGGTTCATCAGTGCTGTCTTAAAGGTAGTGGATACAATCTCGTTACCATAGAAGGTTTCATTTTTAAGAAATGCCTTTTGCTCACGATTCAATGAATAGTTTCTTGGGTCAGTAATGAACGCTTGTGATGCTAGGAAAAAGCCACCGCTTCCACAACAAGGATCCGCAATGGTTTTCATAGGTTCAGGACGCATGCACTTCACCATAGCCGCAATCAATGGACGAGGAGTAAAGTACTGACCGGCGCCACTCTTGATGTCTTCAGCGTTTTTCTGTAAGAGGCCTTCGTATATTTCGCCCTTTACATCTGCAGACATCGAAACCCAGTTTTCCTTATCTACCATCTGTACTACCCTGTAAAGAATCGCGGCATTATTAATTTTATTAGTTGCTTTGTTGAAAATCTTACCTAAAATACCGCCTTCCTTCGCAAGGCGTTCAAGGATAGATTTATACTGTTCCTCCAATTCTGCACCTTTAAGTGTATTCATGGAACTCCATGTATATCCTTCAGGAATCCCCGTTTCCCGTTCATATGGCGGTTGAGTATATTCTTCGGCCATTTTCAGAAATGTCAGATAAGTTAACTGCTCAACAAAATCAGTATATGAAACACCATCATCTCTCAGAACCTGACACATCGCCCACACTTTACTTACAATCGGTGATTCAGCCATTAACTAAGCCTCCCTTCAAATGCTTGCTTCAAAATGCTTTGACGCATTGCACTCAATTTTTCTATTGTGCCGTTTACCGTTTTTTCGATTTCTTGGCATATCGACATTTTTTCCTCTATTTTCTGTACAATTATTGATTGATCGGAAAGAGAAGGCAAAATAACCATCGGCTCAGTCAACGCCTTTATTCCAACATTACCCTGACCAACATTGCCCGTCTCATAACTAAAGAAAGAATCTCTAAACACTGGTGAAGCCAAGTAGTACTGAAAGAACTCTGGATTTGCCTTCTCCAAATCAAACCGCAATGCAGCAACTCTCTGATTGAGCAAGAATTTGTCTTGGTCTGTAATCATTGCAACAAAACCATAATCTCGTTTTCCTCTGGAACCAGTCATCGTAATAAGACAATCCCCTCGTTGAAGTAAATACTTTTCTAAAATACCGGATTCCGTTTCTGTTGTTTTTGTTAAATCCCGTGAGAAGTCAAAGCGTCTTTCTTTTACGTTTCCAATTTTCACAACAACGTATTCTCCATCATCGGAATACCTGGCACTCTTAAATGCATATCCGCTAATAGCTTTTGAAATATCGCCCAAAGGAACTTCTGGATAGTTCCCCTCAAAAGCTTCTTTCAACACTGCCTGCCTGTATACTTCCAATTGGCTTTTCGTGGTTAGTAATGTTTCTTCGGCACGATCTAGTACAGAAAATAGCTCATCGATCCTACTCACAATATTTGCTTGCTTCTCCAATGACGGAACTGGCATTGAAATATTGAGCAAATCACGCTTTGCCAGACTAGGGATAGTTGTTGATTTGTCTAATTCTGTAAAATTAAACAATACACAAAAATAATAGAGATATTTGGGCAATAGCCCTTCTTTTGGAGACAAGCCAAAAGCAGTGTCAACATTCCAAAAGTAGGAATCAACAAATATAGGGTTATTTATTGTACCTTTTCTTCCTATGATCGTTGTTCCTGGCTTACATAAATACTCGGTGGCCTTACCAATTATGCCACCGCTTCCATAAATAGGATACTCTCCGTCTGGAGATTCTACGTTCTTTTGATTTTTTCCACTGATAATGTCAAGAACTTCACTCCATTTTCGAACCATAAGTATCCCCCTTCCATTATGCAACGAGTTCTAAATTCATCTCGTTTAATATTGTTTTATAGTTTCGTCCGAATACTGTGTAAAATCTGCCCAAACCACCGCGATGATCAAATGGTGCATAATCCAAATCCTCAGGCAATATACTGAGCGAAGCTGCAATATGATCCTTGATTAGACGAAGCCATTCCATCTGTTCCTCGGTAAAATGCACATCACCGGCGTTACGTCTCAAAGTCCAACGCATGAAGTTATAATTCACGCGCTCAGCAAATGGAGTCAAATTATCTGCATATCCCATCTCAAAACGAATAATTGAGATGAGATCCGTCAACTGTGCCACCATACCACGCTTCACTTTGTCTGGCTTTTTGATGGCATAACAATCCCAAAGCCTTTCGATAGTCACACCTTTAGACTTCAGCTTCTCGTACATAGCCTTCAGTTCTTCTATAACCATAGGCCTATCAGCATAATCCTGACTGTAAACAATACGCAGTGCTAAAATCTCATCTTTGTTTTCTTCAATGAACTCACGAAAAGACTTAATTACCTTATCTGCATTTTCTTCCCGCTGCGTATCGAATCCAGCAAAGGTCACTGTATCGATATTTACACTGTCAATAATCTGATCATGACTACGGCGAACGTTCTCAATATAATCTCGTACATCCGGATTAAAGAACGGGGTTACGGCTGTTGCAATCAATTCTTTCTTTGCTTGCTGCAGTTGTTCCTCTGTAGGCTCTAGGGTATGGTTCTGCTCCTGTGCCTTATGCATGATGACATCCGGATCATAAGCGCTCAGCAAATTCTGAGCAATAGTAGATGCGGAAGACCCAACCTGCTTGGTAAACTCTTTGCGCTCATTTGGTGTTAATTGATTATTCAGACGTGCAATACGTCCAGCAAGGGAAGTAAGTGTCTCTTCATCTTTTGCACCCATAGTAACCGTCAGCATTAGCTCTTTCATAGAAACACCGGGTTTGTGCTCAAGAGGACGAGTTTCGCTTTTCTTTGACTTCGTAACGCCAACAGCATCAACAACGACGAAGTGATCCTTATTACCAGTAGCAGACGGAGTAACCTTTTGAAGGTCGTCAACTCCCATTGTTCTTGTCCCACGACCCAACATCTGTTCATAGTAGTTCTTACTACGCACATCACGCATAAAGAGAAGACATTCAATTGGCTTTACGTCCGTACCGGTAGCAATCATGTCAACAGTTACAGCGATACGCGGGTTATAATCATTTCGGAATTCAGACAAAGTGGACTCAGGATTTTCTGCAGAATAGGTAATCTTCTTGCAGAATTCATTGCCCATTCCAAATTCTTCACGAACAATCTGGATAATGTCATCCGCGTGACTATCGGTCTTTGCAAAAATCAGCGTCTTTGGTACTTCCTTACGACTAGGGAAGAGAGAAGTAGTCAATGCTTCTTTGAATGTACGGATGATGGTTCGAATCTGGCTCGGATTTATTACATCCCGATCCAGCCTGGAAGGAGTATAATCCACATCCTCGTCCATCTGTTGCCAACGCTTTTCACGAGTCAGTCGATCACGGTACTCAATCAACTGTTTCATCAGCATAGCGCCATTTCTAGTAACGTCAGTTTCAATCAAGAAGATATCTTCACCGACATTAACGCCATCAATAATAGCCTGTTCACGAGTGTACTCACTGACAACGTTCTGATCAAAATATGCAAAAGTTCTTTTATCAGGAGTTGCTGTCAGACCAATAATAAATGCATCGAAATAGCTGAGAACCTGGCTCCACACATTATAAATGGATCGGTGGCACTCGTCGACAATGATGCAGTCAAAGAATTCCGGCGGATACTTTTCGTTATATACTACTTCCTTCGGCGCGTTCTTTGAGTCCGCAATGCGATGTTCACCAGATTCCATATCTTCCTCAACTCGTTCATCGAGTTCTTCTCCACGGAGAATGGAATACATTCTTTGAATTGTACTAACACAGATTTGAACATCTTGGGGAATATATGAAGATTTTAATCTGCGAACGCCATAAAGTTCAGAAAAGGTTCTGGTATCATCGTTAGGTGGATATGCCAGGAATTCGCGTTCTGCCTGTTCACCAAGACTTTTGGTATCTACCAGAAACAAGATCCTATTCATTTTTGCATACTTTAACAAACGGTAAGCTGCTGTGATAGCAGTAAAGGTCTTACCTGATCCAGTTGCCATCTGTACCAATGCTTTTGGACGATTGTCTGCAAAAGATTTATCCAGATTGCTGATTGCAGTAATCTGACATTCGCGGAATCCTGTTGGATCCGGTTCCGGGAAGTGCTTCATATTATTTCGAACAGTATCAGCGGCTGCAAGCAAAGCTTTCAGCGTTCCAGGTCTATGGAAGCAGAAGACTTCTCGTGAACGATAGTTGATATCGTTATAATCTGTGAACCTGGTAATCTTATCGGTCGCTTCATAGGCAAAGCGAATTTTGCAGTCATTCTGCACCCATTTAAAAGTACTATTGGCATACCGAGCTGACTGTCCTTCAACGACAGTGATATGTTCCCCTGCGTAAGATGCTTTGGCTTCAATAACACCTACGGGTTTACCATCCACAAACAATGCATAGTCAACCGGACCAGTGCTAGTAGGATACTCTCGTACTGCCACACCCAAGGATGCCATTGGGTTCAATCTACTTTTATCTTGTATTATCCAGCCTGCCTGAACCAACTTTTCGTCAATGATAACGCGGGCTTCCTGTTCAGGAGTTAACGACATAAATTTTACCCCCTGTTCTGTAGTCTGAGATTGCAACAATCATCAGGGTTAGGATTGAAATGATCACGCCAATAATCATAGTGTTCCGTGTAATCCTCACAAACTGTGATTTCCTTGAATCCTGATATTCTATCTATTATTTCTTTTTTGTGGTCAAGTGGCATATGCAAGAAACCATCCTGCCACAACGTGTAATCAGAATAATCGATATCAAACCATTTTTTATTTTGGAATCGACCCTCAAAAATTCCACTAAAATCTTGTCGCACTTAACCCGATTCAACAGGTTAAAATCTATATAACCGTCGATATATGGGCTTAATCTAAAGAAAACATCAAAACCAAGTCCCTGCAGCTTTTCTATCGCCTGTATCCGCTTTGATGGCGGACTGGCCTTCTCATATGTTGCACAAAGTGCATCGTCAAACGTAGTAACAGTGATTTGAATATGTGCAAGGTCCTTTCTCATAGTTGCCACGTATTCATCATCCGCAACATGATGTGACTTGGTAACAATAAGGTATCCAATATCATACTTATTCAGTATTTCAATCGTCTTAAGTGTTACCCGATAAGTCAGTTCGCACGGCTGAAAACAATCGGTCATGCCTCCCAGGCGGACAATTGCTCCCCTTGGAAGTTTTTTTACAAGTGTTTCGATACGAGAAGGATCAGCAACACTTGGCTCGATTGGATTCCAATATCCATGCCCCGAAAGGATTGATTTAGCATAACAATAGTTGCAATCATGCCCACAGCCGCGACCATATGTATCTAACCGTGCAGGATAGTGACATTTACTGCCTTCATTGCCACCAACCACATTGTAAAAACTTCTGTACTCGCGATCTGTTTCCGGGATAATACCCTCTGCCTTTTTATCCAACTGAGCCATAGTAATACCATCTGCATTTTTCCAGGTTGCAGGACCGCTTGCATTCGCGCCAAACAGGAAATATGCTGCAGTAGAAGAACTGCCAAATTCAATATCTCTCGTTAGATGATCATTTACAATTGTTCCATCAGCGCGACATTGATCTCTGTGCTGAATGATTGATTTAGCAAGATAAGGCTTATGGGTTGGCATAACATAGCTACCGGCAAATACCTTAAATCCATTTTCGGTAACAACACCTGATGCCTTAACACCTCTGGCATTTATGAAGAACAGGTCTCCTGGGTTAGCCATTTATCTCACCAGCCTTATCAGGAACCATGTCCATAATATCGTCGATCTTACAGCCGAGATATCCGCAGATCTTCACCAGTATTCCTACGCGAACATCCTCATTTCTGCCCAGCTTAGCCATAGCGTTCGTGCTGATTTTTGCAGCACGCACCAGATCTGTTTTCATCATGTTTCTTTCTTTAAGAATGTCCCAAAGCTTATCGTATTTAACTGCCATAGTTGGTTCTCCTAACGTATTTCGGCCATGTTGGTATAGTATCTCAAATTAAAACTTATCATATCACAAACCGTTGCGTTTTTCAACTTGCAATTCTCAATTTTGACAGCAAATGTCGTCTCATGACGACACTTGAACCATCGAAATTTGATTGCAACAGCTGCTGTTAATCGGTGCGTTTTCCCGCTCAAAAATGGAGTACCTACTCCATTTTCTGAAGTTCAAATCTGTTAGGGGGTATATCTATACCACCCAACTATATTACCTTTCAAATTTCGACCCGCGTGGGTCCATTTCCGAGCCTTAAACGCCCCGAAAACATA
>DCGV01000057.1 GCA_002314725.1 Bacteroidales bacterium UBA1769 | reverse complement strand
TACGTCCGGAATTCGACAGATACGCCCGTTTCAAGTCAAATGGCAGTGCCCGGGAAATCTTCTCGTGGGGTGAGATGTGCGAGGTCTATCTTCCTGTTCCCGACATCGCCACCCAACGCAAAATTGTAGCAGAATATCAGGCTGTCGAGAATCGCATCGCCACGAACAAGCGCCTCATCGCCAAACTCGAAGAAGCTGCGCAGGCCATCTACAAAAAGATGTTCGTGGATGATATTGACCCAGAGCATCTGCCGGATGGGTGGCGGAATGGAACGCTTGATGATTTGGGCGATATTATTAGTGGTGCTACACCATCGACTGAAGTTTCTGAGTACTGGACCGATAACGGAATTGTTTGGCTTTCTCCAGCAGATTTGTCGCGAGATAAGACCCTGTTTATGAGAAAAGGTGCGAAATGCATCACACCAGAAGGATATAAAAGTGCCAGTACAAAAATGTTGCCTGTTGGGACTATACTTTTCTCTTCTCGAGCCCCTATCGGCTTAATGTCCATAACTGCAGTTGAATTATGTACCAACCAGGGCTTCAAATCTATTCTCCCGAAGGAAGAAATCGGCACCGAATATTCGTATTATGTTCTATATTCGTTGAAAGAAAGAATAGCAAACGAAAATACCGGAGCAACGTTTGCCGAAGTGTCCGGGAGCAGCCTGAAGCAATATAAAGTAATTCTGCCTTGCAAAGAGATTACGAGTTTGTTCACTGATAGGATTAAGCCTTTACATATGCATATTGATAACCTTGAATGTGAGAATAGCCTTTTAAAAGACATGCAAAGCATATTACTGTTAAAACTACCCAACAATTATGCACATCTTCGATAACTGACCTTGAGGCAATTTTGAATAAGAATTTATTATCAATTATAACGGTATTATGGCATATACTCGCGCTCTTTATTATCCATCCATTGATGTGACGAATGAATTATGGCTGAAAAATGCATTGCTTTATTGGGACGAAATTAATACTATTGTTCCAAATTCAATTGAACACCCATATTCTCAGCCCACCACACAATACTTGTATGACGAAGGCATACTAAAACCTATTCGAGTTAATTCTGATATGACGTTAATCAGCGAGATTGCTGAAGATGCGTTGCGCTATCTACATACTGCAGAAGGATTTCAAGTTTTGAATCCCATAACTGCTAGAAATAAAAGAAATCAAGTTCAGGAGGAAAGCCCTTTCTTGGCTAGGGATTTGGGATTTGCCTATCTGTATCCTGAAAAAATGTCCGGTAGATTAATTGCTGAATTATCATATTATTTTGATGGAAATGAACCGATTGCTGTTAATAGACTTTTTGCTAATTATTATATGACATTACTCGCAAATAAATTATGTGAGACTTATGTATTATCTCCTTTGACCGATGATCCAGAAATATCCAACTTTGGGGGATTATATAGATTAGATAATGTTGCAAAAATAGCTAGATTTCGAGGCTTGTATGAAGGTAACAGGAAACATCGGGAGACAATTCTATTAGCACAAGGTGCCCTTATTGATGTTTGTTTAAAAGGAATTACAATTCGGGACTCTGTGTCAATCGATGATATCTTGAGGTTCAAAAGAGAACACCAAGATGAATTGGGCTTTTTCAGAACAAATATTGAAGCCTTAACAAAGAATATTCCCCAAAACGTGACAATAGAACAGTTGCAGCAGTATATTAATGATATTTATTATAATGATTTCCTGCCAGGATATAATAATCTTAAGAAATCCTTAGATAGCTCTAAAATAAAATGGATTGCACAGAATTTTATGAAGGTGTCTTTCTTTTCGACCAGTGCAACTACCTTGCCTACTGCTTTGTTGGGATTATCGGTTCCTACTGCTTTATTTGCTGGGGCGGCGATTTCAATAATTTCATCAGCAATATTATACAACAAAGAAAAGCAGGAAATTTTAAGAGATAATCCTTACTCATATTTGTTATCTATCAAGAAGAACACATTATTTCATCAACGATAAACCTTACCTCTTGAGTCCAACAAGCAGTATTACCGAAATCTATTTGTTGGTTTTGATAACATACTATGTACTATTGAAATAAGGGCAAGAATAAGATTATTTTATCAACAATGGAAGTAGCAGAAATAATAGTATACCTTGACGACCATAGCGTTGTGTCAGAAAACGGCACTTGGGATTTATGGCTCGACTTTCGAACTGAACATGATCTTCTTCTCTTTATTGATGCTTTGACGAAGAGTCAGGTTATTAAACCTCATGATGGCATTTGGGGGAAGAAATCGGAAATATTATCATATGTTCACCTCACCGGTCTTTACATAAAGAAACGACTGATTAGAGGCAGGTATTATGCCTTGAATGTTGGCACATTGTCATACGCTAGGTTGGATAATGAAGATGAAACCGATATTTCGCTTTTGACATTTGATTGTTCTCAAATAAACTCAGAAATTGCGAATTATCTACTTGGGGAGCACTTACCTTTAGAGCCAATAGATATTGGGAGTGTTGAATTAGGGGCATGCCGTGAAATGCTCCCGAATTATCACCCTGACGGTCCGATGAGATTGCTCGTCGCTGATGTTGGCCAAGCAAATATGAATTTTTTGCTTGATGGAGATTCTCCTTTTTTTGTTTTTGATTTAGGTGCACCGATCAATTCTTCAAGATGTTTTATTAGACAAATCATATCCAATTATATCGACCGTATTACAAATCCTTGTACGCTTGTCATATCTCATTGGGATGTTGATCATTATCAATGCTTGAGACAAATGAGCACTAGTGAAATATCACAGAAATTTCAGCAAGTCGTCTGTACAAATCAGTGCAAATCTCTTATGTCCCAAAGAATATTGGAGAAGTTAAGACTGTCACTTCCGGGAAGAGTTTTTTGTTTTAATACTTCAAATCGACCTGCTCATTCCCCATATCCGGCATTGATTCCATTTTATTCTGATGGGTTCATTTCATTATATATTGGTGAGCATTCCTCAAATATAAATATCTGCGGTATTAATGCCTTTGTTTGTGGGAACTTGTTTTCGGTTCAGTTTACTGGCGACTGTTTGCTGAAACAAGCTGATGACGTATTACAAAATGAGTATCTGAAACGTCGCTTGCAAACAGATCACATTCTTATTGTTCCTCATCATGGTGGAAAATCATCTAAGGTGAAGGTGCCTTTAGCATATAATACATCTAGTATTGCAAATTGTAATACTTCAATAATATCTGTTGGAAAACACAATGGTTATGGTCATCCGGAGCATACTGTGATGTCTTTTATTGCCGGTATTTTTAAGCATAACATACATTTGACTTCTTTGTATGGTGATTTTACTTGTAATATCTAGCCTGTGATTATCGTTCCCATAGGTCTTTAATAGAACAACACTATTATGTCTCATTTCTCCGAATCCACCCTTGAGCAATCAATAATTGAACTTTTCCAGGCGCAGGAATACACCTATATCACTGGAGAGACTATTGAGCGGAGCACACGCGAGGTCCTGCTCAAGGATGATTTGCGTGAATATCTGTATTCTCGCTATGCTTCGGATGAAATCACCAATCTCGAAGTAGAGATGGTGGTACATTTGCTGGAGAATGTTCAGGGCTCGGTATATACTACCAACCGTGAGGTGATGAATATGGTAATGAACGGTTTCTCCATCCGTCGCGAGGACAAATCGAAGCCAAACCTCTACATTTACCTTCTCAACTACGATGACCCGACCAAGAACAACTTCAAAATAGTCAACCAGCTTGAAATCGTCGGAGAAGAGAAACGCATACCTGATGGGATTGTATATATCAATGGCATTCCTCTCGTGGTGCTTGAAT
>DCGV01000014.1:1463-3426 GCA_002314725.1 Bacteroidales bacterium UBA1769 | reverse complement strand
AAATGAGGGTATGCTTCTTCACCATGGTTTGGAGAATACTCAAACCCTTCGTATGAGAATGCTTTCAGCTCGTCTGGTGATGTAATGCCATTTTCAAGGATGTATCTCACCATTGCACCACGGCATGACTTTGCCCAAACCGCTTGCATTTTTAAGGTCCCATCCGGCTTGCGCACATAGAAAAGTGGATGAATGACCTTCACCTCTTCCATCACACGTTTCCAGTCAAAGAGATGCTCGTATTCCTCTGTGGAAAGATGGATGAGAATGCCATCGTCTGCCTTTACGCTATCAATGAGAACATCAGTCAATAGCCCCCTCCAATCTCCCCGAGGGGAGGCTTTGGTTTTAGTGGCTTTGACTATCAGATCTTCCCCCTCGGGGGATAAGAGGGGGGCCTTAATTCTATAGGGTACAATAGCATCCATCGGACGAAGTAAACCATAAAGAAAACACGTAATCCATAGATGTTGCTGTGCAAACTCTAAAGCATCCATTGAGAGTGTATTTGCCTTCAAATGCTTATATGCCTGCCCGTTGTAGGCAAGTATGGCAGGCATTGTCTCTGCACAATGAAACTCTTGATAGCGTTTCCAATTCTCAGCAGCAAGCTTACGACTGCAATCCAGCTGACGAGCAAGTTCATCAATATCCATCTGAGCCATCTCTGCGGCTAACTGATTAGCCACAGATTGGAAGAGTGGGGTAGAGAGAGGTTTTCTCTCCGCCCTCTCGAACATTATCTTTGCATTTGCGAGTAGTATTTGCATAATAATGCAAAAATAGAGAAATAATACGATATATATAGAATTAAATTATTGTTTTTAGAATAATTTGGGCGTTTATAATTTTATCGGTGCAAAATTATTAGTATTTCTTTAAATATCGGCTCAAAAAACATATAATCATAACCTCAAAACCTTATAATCTAATAATCTTCCAACCTCAACTTGCATGCATCATAATCCAGTCGAACCAGCGAGCTGGGAGGATGGAGTGAAGGAAGACGATAGGTTTTGCACCAAAACCAATCAGGTAACGTGTCTTTGGACAGGAGGAGTTGACTGCCCTTGAGATAGCCTTTGATATGACGATAGGATTGCTCATCATATTGCCTGCATATTGACGACGCATGCCCTCAGCTATCTTGGAGGCATTTGCCTCGTATGCTCCGCCTTTTGCGGACTCTGCAAGATGGTCGGCTGCAATGTTGCCCCAGGGAGTCTTGATACCACCTGGTTCGATGAGCGATACCTTGATGCCAAACTCACCAGCCTCCATGCGCAAAGCATCGCTGAAAGCCTCTACGGCATACTTGGTGGCGTGGTACCATGCACCGAAATAGGTTGTTACGCGACCGCCCATTGAACTTACATTGATGATGCGACCTGACTTCTGCTTACGCATGTATGGTAGCACTTCCTTGGTGATAGCTGCAAGACCGAACACATTGACCTCAAACTGCTGACGAGCCTCCTCAAGTGACACATCCTCAATTGCTCCATACGAACCATAACCGGCATTGTTTACCAATACGTCTATACGTCCTTCTTGCTTGATGACCTCTGCTATAGCTTCCCTTACCGAAACCTCGTCTGTCACATCCATCTTCAAAGGAGTGACTCCTGATTTGCGAAGTGGCTCCATTTTTTCTACGCGACGTGCAGCACCATAAACCATGTGTCCTTGCTTTGCCAGATACTCAGCTGTTGAAAAACCGATTCCGCTACTTGCCCCCGTGATAATAATAACCTTTCTTTCCATCGTCTGTATAGTTTTTAAATTGTTATTTTTTTGTTTGACGATGCAAAAGTAGTAGGTTTTGTAAGATGGTAGGTTGTCCAAAATATAACGAAAGTGGTGTATTTTTGCTACGAGATGAAAAATACCATAAATATCCATAAACAGAACAGTATTTTCGTGGAATATCACGTACCTTTGCACTCAAAAGATTATAAACGCC
>DCGV01000014.1:510-1371 GCA_002314725.1 Bacteroidales bacterium UBA1769 | reverse complement strand
AACGCCGACTTAGGCTATCTTTTGAACGCGAGGATGCTTCGCACGTTGCATCGATAATAAGAAAAAAAATGGAACAGACAACATTTGATTATCGTGATGAGGAAATCCAACTTCTCACAGCATTTGAGGAGATAGCCCGATTGGACACGAGTACTATAGACAGCTATATGATACTTGCGTGCGATGCGGGCAGGATTGAGGTGGAGATAAATGGCAGCAAGCGCAGTCTTAACACTTACGAAGCCTTGATACTTCCTCCACGTACACGTATGAATAACTATATGGTAAGCCCGGGCGTGCGCTTGGATCTTGCCATGATAAAGACAGACACCGTGAAGCGTCTGCTGGCTAACCATATTGAAGAGTGGGAGAGGAGCATCTACATTAACAAGACCAACCACATCATCACTACAGAGGAATCCCGTCAGCAGTTCTTCCATTATGCCGAACTGTTGTCGTTCAAGATTCAGCAGACAGCCCTTCGCTATAACCGCGAGGTACTCCAAAGCATTATCCGCTGCATCCTCTTCGATTACCTCGAACTTATGATGCAATCTGTACCTGCAGAAAGCGAACTCACTACCGAAGGTCAGCACAAGATACTCTTCAAGCGATTTCTCGAACTCCTCACCACACGTCACGTCAAGCATCAGTTAGTTGACACCTATGCGCAGGAACTTTGCGTTTCGCCCAACTACCTGACAAAGGTTTGCAAGGAGGTCACGGGCAAGAACGCCCTCACATGGATACGCGAATATACCGAAGCCGACATCCGTTACTGTCTCCTGAACTCCGACATGAGCATCAAGGAGATCTGTGACGACCTCGGTTTCCCAAACCTCTCCTTCTTCGGCAAATACT
>DCGV01000014.1:0-499 GCA_002314725.1 Bacteroidales bacterium UBA1769 | reverse complement strand
CGTGCCTTCGGCATGTCACCATCAGACTTCAGAAAGAATATGAAGAAATGATGATGTTGCCTCAAACAGGATTGCAATAATATAGAAATATGAATGTAAAAAAAAATTCTCTTGAAATGTCCATATCATTAATTACGAATCGGCGCAAACCTAATGATAATATCTCTATTATCGGCTCACAATGATCCTAAAAATCGTTAAATATAGGTGTTGTTGAGCCGATTCTGCACAAATAGTATGGTTATAACTTTTCGGTTGCAAAGTTACTTCCTTTTGTCATATTAAGTGATACCCGAATTTAGGGAGATATTACCTAAATTAGGAAAAGCGGGGACACACCAAATAATTATTATTCCATTCTACCGAACTTCATCTCTTCACCCTTAGCGTCATACTGCTTTCGCTTGCCTACAGGAGGCTCTGAGAGGGTAATCTTGACCACTGCAGTACGTCCCAGGCTTCTTTCAATTGAGGCATCAAAAGCATCCATGTGTTGAGG
>DCGV01000125.1 GCA_002314725.1 Bacteroidales bacterium UBA1769 | reverse complement strand
CATTGGAGCACAAAAAAAGAGACCAAAGGGAATAACGAATGATAATACGAAAAGTCGCTTCTGCGACTCGTTGCGAAGCAACGCGGGAGGTTTGGAGGGCAGAGCCCTCCAGTATAAAGATGCGACCCATGGGAGCACAAAAAAAGAGACCATTTGGTCTCTTTTTTTGTGCTCCCTCAGGGGCTCGAACCCTGGACCCCAACATTAAGAGTGTCGTGCTCTACCAACTGAGCTAAGGAAGCGAATTGGGAGTGCAAATGTAAAACTATTTTTTACGATAGCAAAAAAAAATTAAAAAAAATAGCAAAGCCAGGAGGCTCTTTAGGAGTATCTAGTCTTTCTCATCAAGCCAATGCTCAAGGACACGGCAATAGTGTTCGTTATCCTCGACAAACGGCATGTGACGACAACCGGCGAAGAGCTCCCATCGACTATCTCGGATACCGTCAAACATAGTCTTGGCTATAATTGGAGTACATAAATCCTCTGTCCCGCTCATAATAAGGCAAGGGACTGAGATTTCGCCGAGCCTGTCGGTGTAGTTATAGTCACCGAGACTCCCAGTCGCATTGTATTCATTAGGGCCCCATCCGTAAAGATAAGATTCTGCTCCGGAGCGCTTAGGCCTGCGAAGGCACTCAGGACTGGATTCTGTCACTGGCCCTGCACAATGCAACTCCATATAGTGGTCATTTGCCGCAATATAATCAGGTGCGTCAAAACAACCGGTTAATTCCGCTTGGGCAATTGCCTTCTGTTCATCAGCAGGAAGATGTTTTATCATGCGATGCTGCTCCCGGCACCATAACTCATTTGCAGGGAGAGTACTTGAAAGAATTGCTGAACGGATACCGGCAGGGCGTTTTTCAATCAAATATGAGATTGCTAACATTCCACCCCAAGATTGACCAAGAATATGACACTCCTCCAAGCCGAGATGCTTGCGAAGCGCTATCAACTCCTCAGTCCATGTCTTCATCGTCCATAACTCAGGATGCCCGTCAAGAAAAGAGTTGCCGCAACCGATCTGGTCATAACTGATAACTGCACGTCCGCTCTGGGCGATACTGTCCAAAACTTCGAAATAGTTATGAGTGCTTCCGGGCCCGCCATGCATAAGCAGTATGGGTTTCTTACCATCCTTGCATTGACCTACTATTCTATAATATGTCTGATGGCCCAGATAGGGCATATATCCTTCTGTAAATTTCATCTCTAAAATTGCGTTCCGTGTTTGAAATTAGAAATCAATGACCTCAATTTCGTCCAATAATCTATGACATCCGGCAACCTTGTCAATAATGAACATGACGTATCTCATGTCAAGAGATATATTTCGGCAGATATCCGGGTCGAAAACGATATCGCTCATTGTACCCTCCCATACACGGTCAAAATTGATTCCCATCAAATTACCTTCAGCATCGATGACAGGACTTCCTGAATTGCCGCCTGATGTATGGTTGGTTGCTATGAAGCAGATTGGAACGGTGCCATTTAGCTCCCAACGGCCAAAATCTTTGGCAGCATAAATGTCTCGAAGTTTTTGAGGGATGTTATAATCAAATATTTCAGGATTGTCCTTCTGCATTACTCCGTCAAGTGTTGAGAAAGGTTTGTAATAGACAGCATCTTTAGGTGAATAACCGTCAATCTGTCCATACGAAACGCGAAGTGTTGAATTAGCGTCAGGGAAGAAGGTTCTTGCAGTATCAAACTCCATCTGCCCCTTCATATAACTGCGATATAATAAATTGATCTCCGCTGTCAGTTCTTCCAAAGGTGCTGCTATCAACGACTGGTAATGTTTTTTAAACTCATTTGCAAATTCAAATGCCGGATCTGAATCGAGCACTTTGGCGTAATCTTTAGCTTCTAGAGCTCTCATTACAATAGACTTGGCTCCATCCTCCGTCGTCAGGGCACTTTTGGCGAAAATAGCATCAACCCACTTGTCAGTAGAGCCGTATTCCTTTAATTTATCAAAGAAATAATCTGGTTTAAAATTATCAGGAACGCTTCTTTGATACTCCGCAAAGATCAATTTGAAAGACTCTTGATCAATAGGAAGGAAATAATTCTTAAAATAATCATCGATTGTGTTGAAGATTGATTTTTCTGTGGATCCCCGTGAAACAGCGCTTCTTAAAGTGTTGGCAAATGATATGATTTCATTTGCAGTAATGGCTTCCGAATAGTAATCCTTCGCAGATGCCAATGGGATATAACTAGAATATAACTCAGCAAATCTATCAATCAAACCGGCATATTCAGGTTTGTCCGCAGCCCAAACTTTGAAAGCCTCCTCGAATTCTCTTTTAGTCTGAACAGTATTCATCTTTCTTATACCCTTCATTTCACCTTCCCATTTCTTCCATGCATTTGAAACTGAAGAGTTCTTTGAAGCGTATTGAATCCTTACTGCACGGTCGCCTGACATATATTTCTCTTGAACATCCAGACGCAATGTGCGCAAATTATGCTTCGCTGGGTCTGAAATTTCTGAAATAAAACGGACCTCTTCTGAATAGACATACTCTTTTGTTGTACCAGGATAACCATAAACAAAAGTAAAATCGCCTTCAATACGCTCTTTTACAGAGAGTTTAAACTTTCTTTCAGGTTGGAACGGAATGTTTTCCGGAGAGTAGTCAGCTGGGTTACCGTTCTTGTCAGTATATATTCTAAACAGAGAAAAATCTCCTGTATGTCTTGGCCACATCCAGTTATCGGTATCACCGCCGAACTTGCCTATAGCAGTAGGAGGAGCTCCGACCAGACGTACATCAGTGAATGTTTGATAAACCCAGATGAAATATTGATTGCCATAATATAATGGTTTGACAACAGCACTGTAACCTACACCTTCATCGCTTGCAGCTCGGATAAGTGGTTCGCTGTTCTTTTCAATCTGAGCCACTCTTTCATCTTCAGTCATATCTTCGGTTACTCCCTTCAAAACCTTCTCAGTGACATCTTCCATTCTGACAAGGAAATCGACATAACAAGATTTGTTCGGCAACTCCTCGTCTATTGTCATTGCCCAGAATCCGTCAGCAAGATAGTCATGGTCAACAGAACTATGAGCCTGAATCTGACTGTAGCCACAGTGATAATTCGTTATTAAAAGACCATTGTCTGAAATTAATTCACCTGAGCATCCTCCGTTGAAGTGGACCACAGCATCCTTGATTGAAGAAGAATTGATATTGTAAATATCCTGAGCAGTAAGTTTGAAACCTTTTGACTGCATATCTGCAATCCTCTCTTGAATTTGAGATGGAAGCCACATGCCATTGTCAGCAAAAACGGCTATGCAGAATAATAGTGTAATGAGTGTTGTAATTGTACGTTTCATAGAGATTTATATAACGTACAAATCTAACAATTAATTGTGATTATCGGTAGTGATGGCTGTTACTTTCTTCTTTTTAAGGACAATGATGATAACAAACCGGATGCAACAATAACAAAATTATGAGGTTCGTGGAGCAATGTGGCAAAAATAATCCCGTTTCCCCACGTACATCCGAACAATGAACTCATGGCTAATGCAATCAGATAATGGTATGCGCCAATTCCGCCAGGAACAGGGATTATTGATGATATACTTCCCAATAGAGAAATAAATAGAGAGTCAATAATTGAGATGTCGATAATCCCTTGCAGTGAGAGCACCACTGCCTCAGCCTCCATCCAATAACATGCCCAAATCAGCAAAGTGAAAAGAATAAATCTTCCCTTATGTTCGATTTTGGAAATGGATTTCATACCTCTCCACAAACCTATAATAAACAGGTCAATCTTTTCAAAAATCTTTACTCTCTTACTTAAAATCTTTACAGCCAGTATGAAGAGTGTTGTTGTTATGACAATTGTAACTAATACTGCTAACTTGGTAAGTGAAAAACTCTTCACAAAAGGATCAATGATATTGGATTCAAAGAAATTGGCAGTTGTTCCGTCAGACAGTACAATAATAGCTATTGTAAGAAAAATAATGGATAAGGCGTCAATAATTCGCTCTGTTGCTACAGTTCCCAATATCTTGTCGTATGAGGATGATTTGCCAGAAATAAGACCACTTCTGACAAACTCTCCGGTTCCTGGAAGTGCAAAACTTGCCAGGTTTCCTACATTATATGCGTTGTATGCCCGAAAAAACCTTATGCTGTTATCTATAGGACGTATCATTTGAGACCACCTGACTCCACGGATAATCAATGCGAATAGTCCGAATAGCATTGCAACAATAATCCATTCCCAATTACATTTTGTAATACCAGTAAAGAATGTTTGAAAATCTATATTTTTAAATGATATCCAAAGAAGAAGTGCAGCTAGGGTTATCCCGGCCACACTTTTAATTATTTTCTTCCAAGACATTACTTCAGATTTTATGAATCAATTTCTGCCTGCTGATAATATGATTATATCTGTCCAGAACCTCTCCAGTAACATCTTCCCAGCTCCTGACGATAGAGTGTGATGCCTGAATTCCGACTCTACGAACCCTCTCCGGATCATTCATAAGCTCGATCAATTTGTCAGCGAATGCATTGATATCGTTTCCAACGAGAAAACCGTCACCTCCATCAGTCAGAATTGCGGAAGCGGTAGAATCTTTAATCATTATTGCCGGAGTATGCAACGCTGCAGCTTCGCGTACTACAAGTGGTGCATTATCATATAAAGAAGGGAACAGGAAGAGATTTGCTACAGCATAATACTTTTTCATTTGATCACGATCGGTAATATTCCCTACGAAGGTTACATGGTTGTCAAGTCCCTTTTCACTGACAAGTTTTTTCATCTCTCCCTCCGCATATCCAGTCCCGACAAAAAACATCTTGAACGGCTTTTCAGCTATCTTCTCAAGCCCTTCTATGATAAATCTTACATTCTTCTCCCATATATGTTGTCCGACAAAAAGAAAAACAAATTCGTCGGGGCTAATGTCCATAGATTGACGTGCAGAAGCGAAATATTCATCAGAATAATCTGAGACAAGGTCACTGCCATTATCTACCACCTCTACAGGCCCTTTGTAACCATACTCTCTGATAACATCGATGACTGATTCCTGAGGAACCCATACCTCATCAGCCTGTTCATAGAAGTTTATCAGATTCTTTATCAATTCATTTACAATGATGTCACTTTTTATCACTCGGGAGAAATCGTCACGGTATTTGGAGTGAAATGTTGCTACCAGTGGAATCCTTTGAATCTTTGCAACTCTTTTGGCGCACAGTCCTGTAGTGAACGGACTATGTGCGTGCACAATTTTGAATTCATGAGATGCCAGATCTACAAGCATCTTGGGATCGATTTCAGGAATCCCCGTGACATAAGGATGACGGAATGGCACAGGTACTGACATGAAATTCAAGACTTTGTAATCATAATCATAGGATGCTTCAGGAACTCGAGGAGTAACTACAGCTACCCCGCCGACCTTTTTCTGAAGCCAATATGCATAATTCTGCACGCAGACAGCAACTCCGTCCATAATGGGCGGAAAACAATCGTTGAAAAGGCCAATGTTATAATGTTCTGTCATAATTCATAACAAAAATCCACTCTTTGTATATCAATATTTGTGCCCGATGGTATATTTTCTTTAATTTTGTTACGATAATTTATAGAGGTTATGTCTTTTGCCGATGAGTTCCGTACATTCCTTAATGACAATGATGTCAAATTCGTTGCCAATGATGAATATCTGTCATACGATTGTCTTGAAAAGAGAGTGAAATATCAGCTGGTCCCTCTATTCGGCCCATATCCACACTCCGCAGAGAATGATATCACATATATCTATGAAGACAGGTGGTACAAAGATGGAGAGATCATCAGAAAGAGAATACTTGCTCATCTTGGACAATTCAGGTCTGTTTTTGCAAGGAAATGCACAATCCAAAAGATTGATACTGAGACAGCATCTACTTTTTTTGATAAATATCACAGTTATGGGTCATGCAAAGCCAAATACAGATATGGCATTTTCTATCAGAATGACCTTGTAGCTGCTGCGGCTTTTTCCGAACCAAGACTTATGCCCAGATGGCTTAATGGTGAACGTTTCGCCGTGGAATCATATGAATGGGTAAGATATGCGTCATTGCCTGATGTAAGAGTGGTCGGAGGAATGGGAAGAGTATTGTCAACCTTTGTTAATGGGTTTCATCCGCAAGAGGTAATGACCTATGCTGATAAAGAGTGGTCTGCCGGTATTGTATATCGGAAACTTGGCTTTAAATGGGATTCAGATAGGGAACCGGTTAAATTCTATGTCAATAAGAAAACATATGAACGTATCTCTGCCAAGAAAGTGGAACAGGATAATGCATATAAAGAGTTTGTACTCTCTGATGATTATATTGAAATAGCAAACCTAGGGAGTTCAAAATTCCTTAAACTCTTTATTTAGTAATCATCAAAATTACTTTTGAATTGCGCATAATGCGTTAATCAATTCACCTGCCCTTGTGATTTTTCTATTTCTTGTTAAAACAGATATCTATCAACCATGTCAGCAGAGAAGCAAGGACGAAATAAAGAATAGTAATTGTTATTAGAGGGAAGAAGGCCTCAAAGCTGGCACTTCTTATCAAATCAGATGCCTTTGTCAGATCAATGATTGAGATGTATCCGACTACTGAAGTGCTTTTCAGTAGAGATACACATTCGTTCTTATAGACAGGAAGCGATATTTTTGCTGCCTGTGGAGCAACGATATAGCGGAATGCCTTGAATGCGGAGCAGCCAAGGCCTCTTCCGGCCTCAGTTTGACCTTTGTCCACAGATTGAATTCCGGTACGGAATATTTCACTGATAAAGGCTGCACTGTCTATTGAGAAAGCAATGATTGCAATATTTACCGCTGATAGTCCAGAGTGCGCAAGAATTACGTAGAACAGTATCATCAGAAGCACCAGGATAGGGATATTTCGTAAGAAATAGACATAACCTTTTGCAAATTTATTGAGCCATCTTACCTTACACATTCTCATCCAGCAAATGATACCTCCTATAATCGATCCCCCAAGCAGAGAGAATAGTGTGATGATTATCGTTCTCCACAGACCTTCTAGTATCAGAACCCAACGATTCTCCTTGATTAACGATGCCTTGAAACTTCTTTTTATCTTCGTCCAAACTGAAGCATCGTTTTGAGTATGGTCAGCAACTATAAATACACCTCTCATTGATGCATGCGGTGTTATAAAATCAATCTTCTCTTTACGTTCTTTATTGATAATGAGTGTAGCGGCTGCGATATCAATCCTATCAGATTGAAGTGCAGGAATCAGGTTGTTAAAATCGAACGTCAATATCTCCAATGCATAACCATTTTCGGCTGCAAATCGCTGAAGAAGTTCTATCTCCATTCCTGTCCATTTGTTGTTAATCAACAACTCTGCAGGGTCTTTTACTCCTGCAACACCAATCCTCAATACATCTTCATCAGTACCGGGGTCTGGTGAGATAGGGTCGATTACAATGCATTCATGATAGCCGTTTGTAGTGGGTTTAAACCATCTATGATAGATTTCGTCCAATTCTCCCGTAGCTTTCAAACTGTCAATGAAATTATTGCATTTTGTCAGAATCTCTGTATTGCCTTTCTTGACGCCGAATGCAAAAGGCGTAACCAAATCCTCCAAATAACAACAGATCTTCAGATGTTGCTCCTTAAAGGCTTCATTGTATGCCTGAATATCGGATCCGAAGAAGACATCGGCCTTGCCGTTACGGATAGCAAGCATACAGTCTGTAATATTGGTAAAATAGAGAGGGTTGATATCAAGATTCTTCAGGTCTCGGATTATCATGTCTTGTTGAATGGAACCCTCCATCGCAGTTACGGTATGTCCTTCCAATTCCTCATAAGATTGAGGTTCAAATACATCTTGTTCAGTGCAACTGATTGTTATAAAAATTGCAACAAGGAGTATAATGCGCAAGAGTATTGTTGAAAAATTATTTTGAGGAGACCGTTGTGTCATTTTTCTCTTTATTGAGTGTCAATTGAAGGTTATTACTCTTGATACCTGAAATAATAGCTTCTGAAACAGGATCCTCAATATATCTCTGAATGGCACGTTTGAGAGGTCTGGCACCAAATTTAGGATCGTAACCCATCTCGGCTATAAACTTCTTTGCTTTTTCATCAATGGTGAGAGAGAATCCTAACTCTGTGATTCTTGAGTAAAGGTCTTTGAGTTCAATATCGATAATCTTATAGATATCCTCTTGAGAAAGAGAGTTAAAATAGATCTGATCATCAAGACGGTTTATGAATTCAGGAGCAAATACTTTTGACAATGCTTTGTCAATAATACCCTTACTATTATCATTTGAGGATGAAGATTTAGTGGAAAAACCTACACCTTGCCCGAAATCTTTCAACTCTCTGCTTCCAATGTTTGATGTCAATATAATGATTGTATTCTTGAAATCAATGAAACGTCCGTTGCTGTCAGTAAGACGTCCTTCGTCAAATACCTGCAACAAAATATTGAAGATATCCGGATGAGCCTTCTCTACCTCGTCCAGAAGCACTACTGAATATGGTTTCCTCCTAACTTGCTCTGACAATTGACCACCTTGCTCGTAACCAACATATCCCGGAGGCGCTCCAATCAATCTACTTACTGCAATCTTCTCCAAATATTCGCTCATATCCAGACGTATGATATTGTCCACACTGTCGAACATATATTCAGCGATAGCCTTTGCCAATTGAGTTTTTCCAACACCCGTCGGTCCTAAGAAAAGAAATGTTCCGATTGGTTTATTCGGATTCTTGAGGCCGGCTCTATTCCTTCGGATGGCTCTGACTATCTGCGAGATAGCTTCGTCTTGCCCAATAATCTTACTCTTAAGGGCCAGATCTATCTTCATAAGACGTTTGCTCTCGCTCTCCTCTATCTTATATACAGGAATGTTAGTCATGACTGAGACGACTTGGGCAATGTCATCACCGGTTACTGTTTTTAACTCCTTATCCAATTGGGTGCCGTTGTCATTGCCGAGAGTGTCTATTTCGGCTTTTTTTGACTTCTCAATCTCAAATAGTTCTGAAGCGGTCTTGAAATCTCCCGCCACGACGGCCGCTCTCTTCTTTTCTTGAATTGGCGCTATCTCTGCCTGAATTTTCCCTACTTCGGAAGGGAGTTGTTGGGATTGCATATGCACGCGGCTTCCTGCTTCGTCGAGGACATCAATGGCCTTGTCTGGAAGGCATCTGTCTGATATGTATCTTTGAGATAATGAGATGCATGATTTAATGGCTTCATCGCTGTATTGGACATTGTGATATGCTTCGTACTTGGCCTTGATTCCGTCAATGATTTCAAGAGTTTGCTCATAGGTAGTGGGCTCTACCATTATTTTTTGGAATCTGCGTTCCAGAGCCCCATCCTTCTCAATAACCTCTCTATACTCATCAAGAGTAGTCGCTCCGATACATTGAATTTCACCTCGGGCAAGAGCTGGTTTCATCAGATTTGCTGCATCAAGACTACCTGGCGCCCCACCTGCTCCGACTAAAGTATGAAGCTCGTCGATGAATAGAATGATGTCAGGATTCTGTTTGATTTCAGATAGTATCTGCTTTATCCTCTCTTCGAATTGCCCACGATATTTGGTTCCAGCTACAACTGATCCCATATCCAATGTCATAACCCTTTTGTTTAATAGATTTCTGGATACACGTTTTTGAGCTATTCTTATGGCAAGACCCTCTACAATGGCTGATTTACCAACGCCAGGTTCTCCAATCAATACAGGGTTATTCTTTTTTCTACGACCAAGAATTTGCCCGAGACGTTCTATTTCGTTGTCTCTTCCAATGACAGGGTCAAGTTTTCCACTCTCCGCAGCTCTGGTTAAATCGTAACCGAACTCGGCAAGGATACTTTTATTTCTTGGTGTATCCCCTTGAATGTTTTCCTCACCTTCTTTGGAAATGTCAGACATGGATGAGGCAACGCTGTTAACCATTACATCAGCGTGTAATCCGTTTTGTTCGAAGATTTCACTTATTGAAGAGTCGTGCGAAGTAATCAAAGCAATGAAAAGGTGAAGCATTGTGGGCTGTTGACCGCGTGGAACCAGTTTATTGTAGGCAATATCGAACAACTCCTTTACTTCATTACTTATCTCAATGTGTTCAGCATCTTCGATGGAAAGAGAGTGATGATTGTCCAATTTACTGTCAATATCATCCTTGATGGCATTCAAATCGACCCCCATTTTTGTGAGTAATTGAACGACTTCATTGTCTTTATATCTTAAGATGCCGAGAAAAATATGTTCTGAATATATGTTTTGATTTCCTAGGCGGATAGCCTCCTCTCTCGCGTAATCCAAAACCCGCTTCAAATCCCTATTTATTTCGCGTTTCATAATAATCTAAATAATCTGTAAAAATAGCAAAAAATATGATAACCTAGAATTTGCCCATAATCCTTTTTTTTACTATCTTTACACGTTTTTATTTATCATAAAAGATGGAAGAAATAGAAGAAAAACAAGAGGGAAAGATTATTCCGATTACAATCGAGAATGAGATGAAAAGTGCATACATAGATTACTCTATGTCTGTAATAGTTTCTCGTGCTTTGCCTGATGTAAGAGATGGTTTGAAACCTGTTCATAGAAGGGTATTGTATGGTATGGAGGGATTGGGACTTGGTTTTAGCCAAGGCGTGAAGAAATCTGCCCGTATCGTAGGTGAGGTTCTTGGTAAATATCACCCTCATGGTGACTCCAGTGTATATGACGCAATGTGCCGTTTGGCTCAGAACTGGAATATGAGATATATGCTGGTACATGGTCAGGGTAACTTTGGATCAATAGATGGAGATGAACCTGCAGCTATGCGTTATACTGAGGCTAAGCTTCAGAAGCTGGCTGAAGAGGTCCTTGCTGATTTGGATAAAGATACTGTTGATTTTGTTCCAAACTTCGATGAATCACTTCAAGAGCCTTCAGTTCTACCAGCCAAGGCACCGCTTCTTCTTTTGAACGGAGCATCCGGTATTGCTGTCGGAATGGCGACAAATATGGCTCCCCATAACCTTGCTGAATGTTGTGATGCTATCTCTGCTTACATTGACAATCCGGAAATTACCGTTGATGAGTTGATGAATTACATAAAAGGTCCAGATTTCCCTACCGGTGGTATCATTCAAGGTACCAAGGGTATAAAAGAGGCCTTCGAAACAGGTAGAGGTCGTATCGTAATAAGATCCAAAACTGACATTGAGGTCTCTGATAGCGGCCGTGAAACTATCGTAGTTACCGAAATTCCGTATGCTATCAATAAACGTGAATTGATTGAAAAGATTGCTGAACTTGTTGAAGCTAAAAAGATAGAGGGTATATCATATGTTAATGACGAAAGTGACCGCAGTGGTATGCGTATCGTCATCAAATTGAAACAGGGAGCAGTATCAAGCGTTGTCTTGAACACTCTATTCAAATATACTGCACTTCAAGCCAATTTCTCTGTAAATAACATTGCATTGGTTGATGGCCGTCCACGTCAGTTGAATCTTAGACAATTGATCAAATATTTTGTCCGTCATCGTCACGATGTCGTTTTACGCAGAACCAAATTTGATCTCGATAAGGCTAAGAAGAGAGCTCATATCCTAGAAGGTCTGCTTAAGGCATTGGATATCATCGACGCCATCATAGCTCACATCAGAGCTTCCAAGAATGTCCAGGATGCACGTGATGGTTTGGTGGAGAAATTCGGATTCTCATTAGAACAGGCTGATGCTATCGTTGAGATGAGGCTTCGCGCATTGACAGGTTTGGAGCGTGAAAAGCTGTTGGCTGAATATAATGATCTTGAAGTACTCATTCATCACTTGGAAGATATTTTGGCTAATGAATCTCTTCAATATGGTGTTATCAAGGATGAACTTGCCGACCTTAAGGAACGTTTTGGAGATCCAAGACGTACAGAGATCGCTCTCTCTGCTGAAGATTTCAATCCTGAAGACTTCTATCCTAACGAGGATGTTGTCATTACAATCTCTCACCTTGGATACATTAAACGTACTCCACTATCTGAATACAGATTACAGAATAGGGGAGGTGTCGGATCTAAAGGCAGCGTAACTCGCGATGAAGATTTTATTGAACATATATATGTGGCCAATATGCACAGCACAATGTTGTTCTTTACCAAGAATGGTAAATGCTATTGGTTGAAGGTATATGATATCCCAGAAGGTACAAAGACATCCAAAGGTCGTGCGCTTCAGAATGTTATCAGTATTGAACCGGATGATAAGGTACAAGCGTTCTTGAATGTTAAGAGTCTTGAGGATCAGGAGTTCATCAATAACAATTACATAGTATTGGCTACGAAGGCTGGTGTTATCAAGAAGACATTGATTGAAGCTTATTCCCGTCCACGTGCAAACGGTGTGAATGCAATTAACATTCGTGAGGGGGATGCATTGATAGAGGCTTTGATAACAAATGGCCAGAATGATATCCTTTTGGCTGGCAAGGCTGGTAAGTGCTGTCGCTTCGCTGAGGAGAATGCACGTGCTATCGGTAGAACTGCAACTGGCGTACGCGGTATCGATATCGCTGATGACGATGAGGTGATTGGTATGATTTGTGTAAATCCAAATGTTGAGGATGCTGAAAATATACTTGTCGTAAGTGAAAATGGATATGGAAAGTGCTCAATACTTGAGGATTACAGGAAGACTAACAGAGGCAGCAAAGGTGTCAAGACCATAAACATTACTGAAAAGACTGGCTCTTTGGTTGCTCTGAAGGCAGTAACAAATGAAAATGACTTGATGATTATCAATAAATCAGGCATTACTATCAGAGTTGCTGTAAAAGATATCAGAGTCGCTGGACGCGCTACCCAGGGAGTCAAACTTATCAATATCCGTGAAGGGGATAGTATCGCAGCGGTTTGTGTTGTGGAACATGTTGAGGAGAGTGAAAACACAGCCGATATCCAAGAGGATTCAAATACAGAGAATGAACAATAACAAATAAAATTAATCAATTATGAAAAAGATTCTACTTTCACTTGCACTTATCTTGTCAGTTACAATGTTAAGTGCTCAATCAAAAGCTGTTGTTGATGCACAAAAAGCTATTGACAAAGCTCTTGCAGCTACACAAGATGCCAAGAAGGCAGAGAAACCAGCTACATGGATCTCTCTAGCTGACGCTTATATTAAGGCATACGATATTCCAGCAAGCAACCTATTGACAGGAGTTGGTAAGTCAGATGTTGCCACTCTTCTAAAAGGTCAGAAACCTACAGGTAATGAGTCTATCGTAAGCGCTGATAGAGATCAACTTACAGTAGATGTTTATTCTGATAAAAAACTTTATTACAGAGAAAATCAACTTGAAGCATGGATTGTAACAGCTCCAGTAGCTGAAAACCTTCTTGCAAAAGCTCAAGATGCTCTTCTTAAGGCTGCTGAACTAGGTGCTAAACCTTCAGATGTAGCGAAGAAAATGGAAGATATTCACTCAAAATATCAAAGTGAAGCTGTGAACAACTATGTTGTTACCAACTATGCTCAAGCAAGTAAAGCTTTTGAAGCTGCTGCTGATGTATATGACAATAAGGTAATGAATAAGGTTGATACAATGAGTGTATACAATGCTGCTTTCGTTGCTGGTATGTCAAATGATGTTGAACGTGCAATTGCTCTATATAAAGCTTGCGCTGCTCGTGGTATTTACGAAGATGGTAACGTGTTCTCAAATCTTGCTGACATCTATCGCGGCCAGAACGATACTGAAAATTGTAAAAAAGCCCTTGAAGATGGCTTTGTTGCATTTCCAGCTAACCAAGGTATCCTTATTGGTTTGATTAACCTATATATGGATACAAATGATGACCCTCAGAAGATTTTCGATCTAATCCACGCTGCTGAAGCAAATGAGCCAAACAATGCTTCTCTATTCAAAGCAGAAGGTGATGTTTACAAAAATCTAAAGGATTATGACAATGCAGTTAAACTATACCAACAATCATCACAGGTAAACAGTGATTATATTTATGGTACTTTTGCAGAGGGTATTATGTATTATGATTGGGCTGTTGAAATTCAAACTGCTGCTGCAGCTGAACTTGACGATGCAAAATATATGGAGTTGAATAAACAGTTCGAAGAGGTTCTTCTAAAGGCTATCGTTCCATTTGAGAAAGTATTTGATGCTTCACAAGATGCAGATGTTAAATCTGCTGTTGCTGAATATCTTAAAAATGTTTATTTCCGTTTCCGTGACAAAGATGCCAAGTATCAGGCTGGTTACGAAAAATTCAATAGCTTCTTAGCTGAATAAGAACAATTAAAAAGAATAAAAAAGGCTGACACTATGTGCCAGCCTTTTTTATGTTATCTAAAAAAATTACTTAGCTGTAAGGGCAGCCAAAGCAATAGAATTCAATTTAGTATCGATACTGTCTGCGCGGCTTGAAAGTACACAAGGACATTTGGCACCTGCAACCATAGCAGCCTGTTTAACTCCTATGCAAAGCATTGAGTTTGTCTTGTAGAATACGTTGGCTGATTCGATGTTAGGGAACATAAGACAGTCAGCGTCACCGGCAACCTCGCTTGTAAGTTTCTTAATCTGAGCAGCTTCTTTATTAAGGGCTACATCAAGTGCCAAAGGACCATCAATTGAGCAGTTGCCAATCATATTCCTGTCACCCATTTTAGCAATCATGGCAGCCTCTACACAAGCTGGCATACCCTCAAGCATCTGCTCAGTTGCAGCGATGGCAGCAACTTTTGGTTTAGCTATACCGAACGATTTGGCAACGTTTACCAAATACTTTACGATAGCAACCTTCTGTTTGAACTCAGGGGCTGGAATAACCGCCATATCGCCAAATACTAATAATTTGTGGTAATTAGGGTTTTCAATTACAGAAACGTGGCTCAATACAGCTTTTGGAGGAAGAAGACCACGCTCTTTGTTAAGGATGCCACGCATATATTTATCTGTGCTGCACAAACCTTTCATTAGAATGTCGCCTTCGCCAGCATTAATGATGTCAATCGCTTGAGCAATGGATTTCAATTCATCTTCGTTGTGAACGATTTTGAATTTATTAATGTTGATGCTTTCAGCTTCGCATACTGCTTGAATCATCTTCTGGTCACCGACAAGAGTTGCATCAACCAGACCTTTATCTACTGCTAGTGAAGCAGCACTGATAGTATGGTTGTCAACAGCCCACGCTGCGACAAGACGCTTCTTGCTCTTTGATCGAAGCTCTTCAAATACATGTTCAAATTTTGTAATCATATTTTTATCATTTTTTAGTCGTCAAGTTCATGGTATCACGGGCAATAACCAACTCTTCGTCAGTAGTGACAACTGCGACTTTGACTTTCGATTCAGGTTTTGATATTAACATATCTTTGCCACGTGCTTGATTGTTCAAATCTTTATCCAAAACAATTCCGAGGGCTTCCATATCGCTTAGAACATTCTCTCGTGTAGTGTTCGAGTTCTCTCCGATGCCACCTGTAAAGACAATCATATCTACGCCATTGAGCGCTGCGATATATCCACCGATGTATTTCTTAATAGTGTACCATAGCATCTTCTGGGCGAGGGCAGCCTTTTCATTGCCGCTCTCACGTCCTGCATCCAGATCTCGGTTGTCAGAAGAGAGTTCAGAAATACCAATCAAACCACTCTTCTTGTTAAGGATTTTGTTAATCTCATTCATAGACAATCCCTCCTTTTCCATTAGGTACATAATGATACCGGCGTCAACATTACCGCTTCGTGTACCCATTGGAAGACCTTCAACAGGGGTGAATCCCATAGAGGTGTCCACTGATTTTCCATCTTTTATGGCTGTGATTGAACTGCCGTTCCCAAGGTGGCAAGTGATTATCTTTGAATTGTTGAAATCCGTTCCAAATAGTTCGCATGCTTTACGAGATACATATTTGTGGCTTGTACCATGGAAACCGTAACGGCGAATCTTGTATTTCTCATAGTATTGATAAGGGATAGCATACATGTATGCATATTTCGGCATAGTCTGGTGGAAAGATGTGTCGAATACTGCAACTTGAGGCGTACCAGGCATTAGCGTTTCAACTGCTTTGATACCGAGAAGGTTGGCTGGATTGTGGAGTGGTGCCAACTCGCAGCATTTCTCAATCTTTTCAATTACTCCCTTATCAATCACAACACTGTCGAAGAAGAACTCTCCGCCGTGTGCTACTCTATGGCCCACAGCATTGATATCAGAGAGAGCGGACAATACGCCATGTTCCTTGTCCGTAAGAATATCAAGAACACTCTTGATACCTACAGTGTGGTCGGCAATAGGCTTTTCAATGTGATAATTATCTCTGCCTGGAACCTTATGTGTAAGGTCTCCAACTTTTTCCCCGATCCTTTCGACAAGACCTTTTGCAAGGAGTGTGTAGTCGGTATTGCTCCTCATATCAAGAACTTGATATTTTAAAGAAGAGCTACCGCAATTCAATACAAGAACTATCATGTGTATATTTTTTTACGATTATAAATAACAAACACCTATCATGCAAAGATAACAAAATGTGCTGGCAATTACAAAAGAAATATTACCTTTGGAGAGCTTCTTGGCCGCAGAAATTTGTTGGTATGGTGAAAGGTAGATATTTGGCAATGTGTGTTGTCTGCTATGTGTTGGGCAACTTTCTCGGAGCTTTTTTAACATTGGCTCCAGAGATCTATTTTATAGTGGCAATTATTATTTCCGTTATTGCCAATCTTTTTAGAAATAACATCTTTTTGGGACTATCAATGGCCTTCTTGGGAGCTACTTCTGTGCAGGTTGGCAGGATTCCACAACCATCTTCTATTATAGGACTCAGACTATTTGCCGAAGGGCTTAAAACGGAATTCTCAAACTATCTTGAGACAATTATTCCTGCTGGTGATGAATTGGCTATTATTAAAGCTTTGGCGATAGGTGACAAGAGTGATGTAAGCCAAGATATTATGGATGATTATAAGGCAAGTGGCTCAATTCATCTACTGGCATTGTCCGGTTTACATGTTGGTATTATATATAAAATCCTTACAATTATCTTAAAACCTCTCGGTGGCTTTAAGATCAGTAAAATAATCAAAACAATAATTGTACTCTCTTCAATGTGGTGTTTTGCGCTGATTTCCGGGTTAAGTGCATCGATTTCGAGAGCTGTCATCATGATAACATTCTATGAACTATCATATTATACACACTCCGACCGCGATGGCTTGACAATTCTCTCAATAAGTGCTCTATTTATCATGCTGGTTAATCCCGAGTCCCCAAGAGAGATTGGATTCCAACTCTCCTTTGTCGCCATGCTCTCTATTTTTATTATTTTGCCAAGGCTCAAGATTATATTGGATGCCAAAACTAAGTTATTGCAATATGTTTGGGGGATACTGGCCATATCTATTTCATGTCAATTGACCACTGGTATTATCTCATTCCTATATTTCGGAACTTTTCCATCTTTTTTCATGATAACGAATTTGATCTCGATGCCATTGATAACCATCATTATGTATCTGATAGTAGGCACTGTCGCGACGTCAAATATCCCTAATGTCGGAAATCTGTTTGTACTGCTGTTACAGAAAGCGGTTGAGTTAATGAATAAAATTATGGCAATAATTGGCGATTTATAACGCTTTTTGAGGTATCTTTGCCAAGTAAACAATAAATTCTGGTATATGAGTGGATTATTCGGAGTCGTTTCCAAGAAGCGCTGTGTCAACGAACTTTTTTATGGCATTGATTATCATTCACATCTTGGAACCAAGAAGGGCGGTATGGCCGTTTTCAATTCTGATGGACTGTTTGCTCGCAGTATTCATAATCTGGAACAATCATATTTCCGAATCAAATTCGAACCCGATTTGCAAAAATTCGATGGTAATTTAGGTATTGGTGCAATAAGTGACACAGACTCTCAGCCGATTCTTGTAAACTCCAAACTTGGACGCTTCGCTATATCCACTGTAGCTAAAGTTGCTAATATCCAAGAGCTTGAAAATGAAATTTTAGCCAAAAACAAGAATTTTACCGAATTTAATTCCGGCAAGACTAACCAAACCGAATTGATCGCTCAGTTGATTACTGAAGGTGAATCGTTTGAGAAGGGTATCAGGTATGCTCAATCCAAGATAAAAGGTTCTTGCACTTTATTGATCCTGACTCCTACCAGCATTATCGCTGCAAGGGATTACTTTGGCAGAACTCCTCTTTCCATTGGTAAAGGGGTTGATTCATTTGCCGTTGCTTCTGAAGATTGCAGTTTCGCAAATTTGGGCTTTGAATCGGAATATGTATTGGGGCCAGGTGAAGTTGTTGAGATAACAAGTAATGGATACCGACAGCTTTTAGCTCCTGAAAAACGATGCCAGATATGTTCTTTCCTATGGATCTATTACGGTAATCCTACAAGTAATTATGAGGGTATTAATGCTGATCATGTTAGACATAATTTAGGCGTTCTTATGGGAAAGGAGGATAAAACAGATATTGATGTTGTCTCTCCAATACCTGATTCAGGTACCTGTATGGCTATTGGCTATGCACAAGGAAAAGGTGTTCCTTATAGAAATGCCATGATAAAATACAGCGCCACTTGGCCTCGAAGCTTCACTCCTGCAGATCAGAGCATGAGGTCGTTGGTGGCTAAAATGAAGCTGCTTCCTAATTACTCTGTCATCAAGAGTCAGAAGGTGTGTTTTTGTGACGACTCAATAGTTAGAGGTACTCAGCTAAAGGATAATATTGAGACATTCTATCGTCATGGTGTAAAACAGATTCATATTCGCATCAGTTGCCCACCACTTATTTTTCCATGTCCATTTGTTAATTACACATCTTCGAAAAGTCCCCTTGAGTTGATAACACGCAGATATATTCAAAGTCAAGAGGGTGAATATTGCTCTGATGAAGTATTGAAAGAGTATGCTACTACCGGGACGGAAAGATATAATAAGATGGTAGATCATATCAGAACAGAACTGAAGATGGATACTTTACAGTTCAATACAATAGAAAATCTTGTCAAAGCCATAGGACTTCCTAAAGAATCTATCTGTACTCATTGCTTCGATGGGAGCAGTTTTGGTTATTAATTATCTTTTTTTATCATTTTTGTGCCATTTGTGCTAAAACATAATTTGATTTCTTGTTTTGGAATAAATCTTTAATAACTTTGCTACGATTACAACTACTTTTACTAAATAAATTATGACTATTTTCGTTTATGGTCTTAATTTCAAAGCTCGTAGGGAAGATCTTATTACTTTGTTTTCACCTTTTGGTGAAGTGGCCGCTGCTCGCATTATCGTAAATACCGAGACAAGACGTTCCAGAGGATACGGATTTGTTGAGATGGAAGACGAAAATGGAGCCAAAGCAATAGAGTCTTTAAATGGCTCTGAACATATGGGTAGGACAATAAATGTCACTATCGCTAACGAAAGACCTCACAAGTAATTTGCACAAACTGCTTAGAGAGGGTAAATCTAACTTGATTTGCCCTCTTTCTTTTTGTACATTTGCACCAAATTATTTAGAAATGGCAGAGTATATTCCAGTTGAATTGGGTACAGAGAAGATTGGCAAATTGTTGAAACAATATGCATTGCCAGCTATTATAGCAATGACCGCAACTTCGCTGTACAACATGGTTGACAGTATTTACATCGGACAAGGTTGTGGCCCTTTGGCTATTTCCGGTTTGGCAATTACATTCCCGCTGATGAATTTATCAACGGCTTTCGGTACATTGATAGGTCTTGGAGGAACGACACTGATTTCGATGCTGTTAGGACAGAAGAATTACGATATAGCTAAGCGCGTGTTGGGTAATATCTTCATGATGAACATATTGATCGGTTTTCTTTTTGCGGCAGTGGCTTTGATTTTTATTGAGCCTATTCTTACATTCTTTGGTGCAAGTGAAGCTACAATGCCATATGCAAAAGATTATATGACAATTGTTCTTTCCGGTAATATTATCACTCACCTTTATTTCGGATTGAACGGAGTTGTAAGAGCATCTGGAAGGCCTAAAAAAGCTATGACTGCAACATTGTTGGCTGTAATATTGAATTGTATACTGGACCCAATATTCATTTTTGTATTAAAAATGGGTATTCAGGGAGCGGCTCTCGCTACTGTAATTGCACAGATAGTTTCATTCATTTGGATATTCAAAATTCTGACCAATAAAAACGATCTATTGCATTTCTCCAAGAATAGTTTTCATATCGATGGAAAAATCATAAAAAGAATGGTTTCCAT
Source organism: Bacteroidales bacterium UBA1769 (assembly GCA_002314725.1). Taxonomy (GTDB): domain Bacteria; phylum Bacteroidota; class Bacteroidia; order Bacteroidales; family UBA932; genus Cacconaster. The sequence continues at coordinate 3,011 of DCGV01000125.1, read as the reverse complement.
CGGAGTCTCTCCATTCCTTATGAATACCGCATCATGCTTCGTAGTCATCTTAATCAACAATCAGCTAAAACGATATGGCGGAGATTTATATATCGGTGCATATGGTATTATAAATAGGATAGTATTTATCTTTGTTATGATCTGTATCGGATTGAATCAAGGCATGCAGCCTATCGCAGGTTATAATTATGGTGCAAAACTGTATCAAAGGGTAATTGACGTATTGAAGCTGACTATCAAATGGGCAACTATGGTGACAACACTCTGTTTTATTTTCGGAATGTTTTTCCCAAATACAGTAGTATCAATCTTTACATCGGATCCAGAATTAAAGAATCTCGCTACAGAAGGGTTAAGAATAACAGTTATGGTAATGCCATTGATAGGTGCACAGATTGTAACTACTCACCTTTTCCAAAGTTTGGGACTTGTCAATAAATCTATATTCTTATCTCTGTCAAGACAGCTGTTATTCCTGCTGCCGGCATTGATAGTCTTACCACTGGCTATAGGCGTAACGGGAGTTTGGTATGCTATGCCAATATCAGATTTCATCTCCGCTATTTTCGGTTTCATACTCCTTGCATCTCTTATCAAAAGCTTTAAAAAGGAGATGGCTGTTCAAAATAGTGACAAAACTACTGCGCAAACAATAACAACTAAATAATTGCATATATGGAACACTTTGTTATTACAATTGGTCGTCAGATAGGTGCTGGTGGATTGGAAATCGCCAGAAAACTCGCTTCTGATTTTGGAGTCAAGATGTATGATAGAGATTTGTTATCAGAATTCGCTCATCACAGTGGACTTCGTTCTGAACTTTTCGAACAAAGGGACGAAAAGCCTTCTTTTCTGAAATTGGGTTCTTTTTTTGGATTGCGTTCCACGGTGCAAGGAAATAGTACAGCTTACTCCGGCAACATTATTTCTGATGAGAAATTGTTTGAAATACAGAGCGATATTATTAAAAAAATAGCTGAAAAGGAGTCCTGTGTCATAGTTGGAAGATGCTCTGACTATATTTTGCGTAATTGCCCATATTGCATGAATGTATTTGTTGCAGCAGATATAGAATTCAGAATCCCACGTATTATGGCTTTGGATAACATGAATGAAAGTCAGGCTCGTAAATATATTGAGCAAGGTGATAGAAAACGTGCTAAATACTACAATTATTATACATTCAAAACTTGGGGTGATTCATCAAGTTATGATCTCTGTATAGACTCATCCCGTCTAGGCGGCATTGAGAGATCTGTTGAGGCAATCAAATCATTTATGGACATCTATTTTAAAAAATAACTATGGCTGACGAAAAGATAATCTTCTCCATGAATGGAGTGAACAAGATTCTTCCTCACAATAATAAAGTGATTCTGAAAGATATATACCTGTCCTTCTTTTATGGGGCAAAGATTGGTATTATCGGTCTTAATGGATCTGGAAAGTCTACGTTGATGAAGATCATTGCAGGTATCGAAAATCCGACAAATGGCGAGGTGGTTTTCTCTCCTGGATATTCTGTGGGTTATCTTGAGCAGGAGCCTAAACTCGATGATTCAAAGAAGGTGATTGATGTTGTGAAAGAGGGTGTACAGGAGGTTGTCGATCTATTGAAAGAGTATGAAGAGATAAGCATTAAGTTCTGTGAACCTATGGACGATGATCAGATGGCTGCTTTGATTGAACGACAGGGAGAGCTGACTGAGGCTATCGAACACGTAGGAGGTTGGGATATAGACTCAAAATTGGAACGTGCAATGGATGCACTGCAATGTCCTGATCCTGAAGCTTCTGTAGCTACATTAAGTGGTGGAGAACGTCGTCGTGTAGCTTTATGTCGCCTGCTTCTTAAGGAGCCTGATGTATTGCTGCTTGACGAACCTACCAACCACCTTGATACAGAGTCAATCCAATGGCTTGAAGCTCATCTTCAACAATATAAAGGTACGGTAATAGCTGTTACGCATGACAGGTATTTTCTTGATAAGGTTGCAGGATGGATACTTGAACTTGACAGGGGAGAGGGTATTCCTTGGAAGGGAAATTATTCATCTTGGCTTGAACAGAAGAGTGCAAGATTAGCCATGGAGGAGAAACAGGAGAGTAAACGCCGCAAAACTCTTGAACGTGAGTTGGAGTGGGTTAGAATGGCTCCGAAAGCTCGCCATGCCAAGTCAAAGGCTCGTTTGGGTGCTTATGAAAAGATGTTGAACGAAGATGGAAAGAGCAAAGAAGAAAAGCTTGAAATTTTCATTCCTAACGGACCTCGTTTAGGAGATAAGGTTATTGAATGTAACGGTGTGACCAAATCATACGGTGATAGGGTACTGTTTGAAGATCTTACATTTAAATTGCCACCTGCTGGTATCGTGGGAGTTATTGGCCCTAATGGTGCGGGCAAAACTACACTTTTCCGCTTGATTATGGGCTATGAGAAGCCAGACAGGGGCGAGTTTGTTGTAGGCCCTACAGCCAAGATTGCATATGTGGATCAACAGCACAAGAAAATAGATCCGGATAAGACAATCTACGAAACAATCGCATCAAATTCTGAGTTTGTGAAACTTGGAAATAAAGAGGTGAATGCTAGAGCTTACGTATCTCGTTTCAACTTCTCTGGTGCTGACCAGGAGAAGAAGTGTGGTATACTATCTGGAGGTGAGAGAAATAGGTTGCACCTTGCTCTGACATTGAAAGAGGAGGCTAATGTACTTTTACTGGACGAACCTACAAATGATGTTGATGTAAATACTATAAGGGCTCTTGAAGAGGGTCTTGAGAATTTCGCTGGATGTGCTGTAGTTGTATCCCATGACCGTTGGTTCCTAGATAGGATTGCAACTCATATTTTGGCATTTGAAGGTGATTCAAAGGTCTATTTTTTTGAGGGTACTTATTCAGAGTATGAAGAGAATAAAAAGATGCGCCTAGGCAATGCAGAACCTAAACGTTTTAAATATAAAAAGTTAAAAGAATAGAGATTCAACTTTCGCAAGTACTCATAA
>DCGV01000004.1 GCA_002314725.1 Bacteroidales bacterium UBA1769 | reverse complement strand
ATTACGCAGGAGGCGACTAAATGAACATAGAGGTAAACGAGTTTTATAACTTGGATTGTGAATATGGGCTTAATGAAATGATAAGCCAAAACATAAAAGTAGGGGGGGTCATAACATCTCCACCATACAATATCATAAGACCAAACTCTACCGACAGAGGCTATGACCAATACAAAGACGGAATGTCAAACGAGGAGTATATTGAATGGACTATAAGATTGTTCAACCTTATGGACAGCGTAATAAAGCCAAACGGTAAGATTCTCTACAATATGTCATACGACGGAGAAAACACGGAATGTATGAGTTTGACAATAGCAGAGATTATTAAGAGAACAAACTTCACATTAGCAGACATAATTGTATGGAAGAAGAACTCTGCGACACCTAACAACGTAAGCCCCAATAGGCTCACAAGGATATGCGAATTTGTATATGTGTTTTGTAGGAAAGACGAACTTATGTNNNNAGGCGAACAAGGAAGTGGTCAACGTAAGAGAAACGGGACAACTAATATATGAAAACGTATTCAATATTGTCAATGCTAAAAACAATGACGAGAGTTGTCCTTTGAACAAGGCGAACTATTCAACAGAGTTGTGCGAGAAACTGATTAGAATGTACTTCAAAAAAGGCGAAACTATAATGGACATTTTTGGAGGAACGGGTACTACCGCTATTGCGTGTTATAGAAACGATAACGACTTTATTTATTTCGAGTTGTCGGAGGCACAATGCGAATGGGCAAAAGACCGATATGATGTCGAAACATCACAATACAGAATGATTATATAGGAGGAAAACAATGAATCAAGTTGCAATTATTGGAAGATTAGCAAAAGACGTTGAATTAAGAAACGGCGTAGCAAAAATGACCGTAGCGGTAGACAGAGGCAAAGATAGGGACGGTAACGATAGAGGAGCAGACTTTATCCCCGTAACTGTATTCGGCAAGCAAGCAGAGAACTGTGCTAAATACCTGGCTAAAGGTAGTCAAGTAGGAATACAAGGCAGAATCCAAACCGGCTCATATGAGAAAGAAGATGGTACAAGAGTGTATGGANNGACAAGAGTGTATACAACCGAAGTGGTTGCTGACCGTGTTGAGTTTATCGGTAGCAAGGCGGAGAAGAAAGAAGAAACACCACAAGGATTTAGTGCATTAAACGAGGATATACCGTTTTAGGAGGTCAAAATGGTAGGTTACAGAGGTTTTATTCTTCATAAGGACGGGAAGTTTAACGTAGGGGTTAAATGGAACTGTAAAGGCGAAAAGGTAGCCGTTATCAAGAATGAAGATTTAAAGAAGTTAATGTTAGAAATTGATATGTATTTGTTTAAGAGGGACTATGGACAAGATTACGATAAATTTATCTCCGATAACAAAGAAAAATAGTATGCAGATTGTTAGGGTTAAGGGCAGACCAATGCTCATTCCCTCAAAACAATACAGAGATTATGAAAAAGCGTTCTTAAAGGAAGTCAGTTGGGATAAACCCCCAATTGACTATCCGGTGAACATTAAATGCACATACTATATGCCAACAAGGAGAAGAGTTGATTTAACTAACTTGTTAGAGGCAACACACGATTGCTTGGTTAAAGCGAATGTGTTAGAGGACGACAATTCAAAGATTGTGGTATCGGTAGACGGTTCGAGAGTTTCCTATGACAAGGGAAGGCCGAGAACGGAGGTAGAAATTGATACAGCGTTTGAAATGGGAGAAACCTAAAAAGAATTTAGACTTTGTACGTTATTGCCATTTATACACAATCGAATCAATGATTAACCAAAGCCTATTTTACATAATAGACAATGAAGAGTTTGCAATCGTAACAAGGCAATACGCTATTAGATGTTTGTTTGAAGATATGCCGGAACTATCAAAACAAATGCCTAAATACCGTAAAGAGATAATGGATATTTACAGAGAGATTCCGGACTTGAAGAGGTTAAAAGTAATATGATTACACGAAACAACATAACGTGCTGTAATGGTTGTCCTAAAAGAGAGATAGGTTGCCATAGTGGTTGTGAAGATTACATAGCACAAAAGAAAGAAATGGACGAATCCAAAGCCTTTATAAGAGAGGCAAGAGAGAAAGACGGAATCGGTACAGTAAGTGATAGTTGCGACAGATATAGGAGGTCAAGAAAATGATATTTGTATCAGCAGACGACATACTAATGGGATTCTGTTATAGGTGTCCATTAGAGCATAGAAAAGATAATGATTTCTGTGAGTATTGGGACAATAAGAATCCTGGTTGGAAAGAATGCTTGCCTTATAAGAAAGTTATGAATGCAAGGTGTATTTCGCTCGACGGAGATTATAGAGAACTCGAACTTCCTACATATAGGGAAGAAATGAGAAAGTTAATGTTTAAGGAGGAACTATGAGGTACGGAAAAGTAGACCCTTATGAATGGATTAAAAGGGACTTTATAGGAGATTTACTGATAGGTGCGTGTCCTAACTGCGGAGCAGAAGTCAGGTATCACTCAAAAGGCTTTGATGAGGAATGTTATGAATGTGGTTGTGGACTTGATTGGGAAACATTTGAAGAAGATTTCAAAAAAAAGTACGGAGGATTGAAATGACATTAGAACAAGCGAAAAACAGAAAATGTAAATTACAATTAGAGAAAAAGCAGATAGCAGAATTTCGTTGCTTATCAACAGACCTAAAAGAAAAGTGCCTTGAATGGTATGAGAACGAATTAAGAGTAGTTAATAACAACATAGCATTTCATAGAGTGGTAGGTGTTAGAGATGAAGAATAAAGAACTAATTAAAATACTCACTAAAATAGCAAACCAATATGATGAAGAGTCTAAAGAAGCAGACAGAATGAGTGACTACACTAAAGATATGACGGTTTCTGAAATGCGAGAAGAAATTGCCGAAATGCTTCAGAGCGGAGAGGGATTTATTGCAACAAATGAAAAATTATATGAATATGTTGATGATTTTATGGCAAAGGTTAGGGCAGAAGCGATTGAGCCAATCATTTCAATTATTGCACAGATTGTGGGCAAAGAATAGATTGGAGTGATGAAAAATGACCAATGAACAAGTAATTAAGATGCTGACTAAAATTGCAATACAATATGACGAAGAATCACAAGAATCAAAGGCAATAGGAATGGCAATAAAATCAGTTGAAAAACAAATACCAAAGAAACCACAAATAGCAAAGAAAGAAAATATCAAGGAATATTATTGTGCAAACTGCAATGGATACATCAATAACGCTTACGATATGAGATTAAGTAATCGTGGGAACAATTGCAAATTGTGTGGACAGGCGATAGATTGGAGCGATGAAGTTGGGGTGATTAAGAATGAAAGAAAAATATATTAGTAATACTGCTATTGGTAGTTGTGATATTAGGAATTAACTTTGTTTTTACCCTGATTCA
>DCGV01000046.1 GCA_002314725.1 Bacteroidales bacterium UBA1769 | reverse complement strand
CGACGGCTGAGCTTCTGGAGAAGGAACTGGGCTGGAATCACGATAAAGTTTGCTCCCCAAACAGATGAGTGGAGAGATAGAAGTATAATTCATAATTATCAGGTTTATGAAATTCACAACATTAAAAGACTTAGTGGATAATATCAACAGAGATCTTGGTGATTTCTGTAGCACTTTTGCATATACACGTAAAGACCTAGCCCAATTAGGCAAAGCTCCTAATAGGTTTTGTCTGTTTAAGTATGATGATACAGACAGAGATTGGTCAATCAATGAAGGTGGTGGCACAGAGATACAGTTTCATGTGTATTTTCGTGACAACGAAGTAGGTTACGGATTAGGCTTCAATACACAATATGTACCTTTCGCAAACCAGATGAGTTCAGTTGATTACATGAGACCATTTGGAGAGGCCTTTCTTGAACTCTTAGAGAAAGAAGGCGACAATTGGACCAGTCAAGGCTTTAAATGGATAGAGGGTAAGGGCACTGAGATGCTTAAAAACCTGCTGAATAATGAATATACACTATATGGCAAAACCATTCAAGTGGTAGATTCGTCAATTCCGGACAATGATTATCAGACTATGATTTCTGATATCAAGGGTACATTGTTTGACATCTACAAGCAGGTTTTCAAAGGTAAAAACCAGAAAGTTAAACTTCAAGCGCAAAAGGAATTGGATGTGCAAGCCATAGAGAAAATCGCAAAGTTGTTGCTATCGAAGCACAATATCATCCTCAAGGTGCCCCTGGCACGGGCAAGACTTACAATACAGCTGCTATCGCGTTATCTGTATTAGGAGTGACAGATGTTGACTTGACTAATCATAAGGCCGTGATGGATCGTTACGAGAACCTGCGCAAGAACGGTCAGATAGCATTCTGCACATTCCATCAGTCGATGGAATATGAGGATTTTGTAGAGGGCCTTAAACCATTCCCGATAAAAGATTCGCAGGGGAATGTAGTTGGTATGGAGTACAGAATAGATGACGGCATATTCAAGCAAATATGCAATGAAGCTCTGGATAATCTTAAACAATCATCGACTAAAGAAATACAACAGGTAAACTTCGAGGAACTCTTTGATAACTATTGTGTCTATATAGAACAGGAACTGGCAAGGTTAGCTGATGATGGTGAGGATCCTGCTATTATGTTACATCCTAATAGCAAAATGAAAATACGTGGGATATCAAGATTACGTGGAAAGATTAGCAGCATAATAATTGCAAAGAGCGAAAATGGCTCTACTCAGCCTTTGTCAAAGAAAATATTTGTTCGTGATTATGCTGATTTCTTATCAAGAAAGATACAAAGTTATTTAGACATAAAACCTGCTTATGAGAGTCGGTTTCCCTTTCATGGAAATGCCATCTATTACTTCCCTCTTTATAATGAGATAGAGAAGTTCGCTGAGAAAAACGGGGGAATAAAAAACAAGGAGAAGAAAGTTGAGAAGAACAACTATGTTCTAATCATAGATGAGATAAATCGAGGGAATGTGGCAAAAATCTTCGGAGAATTGATTACTTTGCTCGAATCAGACAAACGAATGGGCGAGAATACTACACATCCTATAACGGTCAAATTACCATACTCAAAGAATTTTGATGATGAAGAAACGGATGACTTTGCAGTGCCAAGTAACCTATACATCATCGGTACGATGAACACTACTGACCGTAGTACAGGCACATTGGATTATGCACTCCGTCGTCGTTTTGCATTCGTGACATTGAAGTCGGATGTATCGGTAGTTGAGAAGTGTTATGATGATAAGGGCTATGAAGAATTAAAGAATATAGCAGTATCTTTGTTTAAGAATATCTATAACTTTATCAAAGATCCCAAACATCTTTGTGGCGAGTTGAGTATTGATGACTTGATGGTAGGTCACAGCTACTTCATGGCAGATGGTGAAAATGAATTGTCTGCAAAGATGGAATTGGCCACAAAGATGAAATATGAGGTACTTCCGCTTATTGCCGAATACATAAACGATGGCATTCTCAATGTGAGGAACGATGAGAAGCAAAAAGCTTTTGATGCTTGGGAAAAACTCCAGACGTTTCAAGTTAAAAGCGAAATAGAAGAAAGCTAGGACAACGAAGAAAATCTGTAATGTTTCAGTTACAAGAACACGATAAGTTAGAAGTTGAACGCCACGAGAAATATGATAAACTCTCGTTGGTTTCATGGACCCGTTCGATCAAAGATGGGGAATGGGGTTATTTCGCATCGTATAAAATTGGAGCAGAATGGGTTGACAACAAAGATACTTTAGTAGTGACGGCAAAACGGGGAATGGAAAATATTGACTTCCTCGGAATGTTCATGACCTGCTTCTCTTCTGACTTGGCTTTGGATTCGTTCTCTGAAATCTATGCAATTGACTATGAGAAGCCTTCAATAAAGGCTCCGTCACTCAAAGGTGTAGTCAGTCCGCTGATAATGTTGCATTTCCTCGGAGTTGTGAGTAGAATAAAAACTCTGAAACGTGGATATGTACATCACTGCGAGAACCTTAAGAAGGTAAAAGGACATATCGCTTTGATGAAGAATGAACGAAAGAACATTATTCCCAAACGATGTGACCGTATCTATTGCGAATACGATGAATACTCTGAAGATATTCCTGAGAACAGATTGCTGAAAAGGGCACTGCTTTTTTTACGAAGGATGATGCAAGGTATGGGCGAAGGGCATAGGTCGTATGACAAAATTAACCTCGCTCTGAGAAAATGTCTTGTATTGTTTGAGAATGTAAGTGAGGTGGTTGAGATGAAGGAGGTGAGCCTGATTAGAGGACATAAACTTTTCAAGGAATATGCAGAAGCCATAAGACTCGCAAAAATCATTCTCAGGCATTTTGACTACAGTATCAATAAGGTTACAGCTCAAGAAGACAAAGTCGTTCCATTCAAACTTGACATGGCTTTACTCTATGAGCATTATGTATATGGTTTGCTCTATGAAGCCTATCAGAACAAGATAACTTATCAGTTCAGCAGTTTGACCGGATATCCGGATTTCCTCTATCGTTCGTCGGCATTCAAGGCCATACTTGATACAAAGTATATTCCGAAGTTTGAAAAGCAAGAACTTGATACTTATGTTATCAGGCAGCTGAGCGGATATGGCAGGGATTTGAGGATACTTAGATACTTGGGTTATGGTGATGTGTCGGAGGAAGCCCCACTTCCCAATGTGCCTTGTGTGATAATCTATCCTGAGGAAGGGGGAGGAATAGTTAATCCGTTCCTCAATATTCCATTGAGGAAATTATGTAATAATAGTGTGAAAGGGCTTGCTCTGTTCTATAAAATCGCAATATCAGTTCCTACACTGAAGATTTAAACAAACAAAGATTATGGCATTACCGATAAACATAGAAGACCTGCTTCGTAAAAAGCGAGTAGAATCTAACAGGATAGAGTTTAAGGAGGGGTGGAATCCTACATCCATCTATCATAGTATTTGTGCTTTTGCCAATGATATCGATAATCTTGGCGGAGGATATGTCATCGTTGGTGTCGAGGAAAACGATGGCGTTGCGGTTCGTCCTGTGAAAGGTGTGCCAGAGGAATACCTTGACAAGATTCAGAGGGAAATGCTTCAGTACAACCAACTGATGGAACCTGTGTATGCTCCAAGAGTATCCGTTGAGGAAGTGGATGGTAAATATGTAATCGTGATTTGGGTTACAGCAGGTCATAATCGTCCATATACAGCACCTGCGGATGTAAATGCAAAACTGAAGAAGCCCGTTTTCTATATCAGATATGGAACATCGTCAATAGAAGCAAAAGGAGAATTCCTTGACCAGTTAAGAGATCTGGCAAACAGAGTTCCATTTGATGACCGTGGTAATGAAAGCATCAGCATTGATGACATCTCGCCAATATTGTTGAAAGACTATCTGACGAAGATAGACAGTCGGTTAGCAAAAGCAAACTTCGCAACCGACATGGAGACTATTCTGGATCAGATGCAACTGTATGATGGACCAAAAGAGAAAATGCTCATCAAGAATGTTGCTGCAATGATGTTTTCAGAACACCCGGAAAAATTCTTCCCGACAACACGGGTCGACATTGTTATTTTCCCTGAAGGACGAGAGAATGACCCGGAGAATTTTATGGAGATACCACCAATCAAAGGTCCTGTACCTATGATGATACGCAATTCATTAGAATATTTGCGGACAAATATTATCAAAGAACGTATTACAAAACCATCTGATGATGAACATTCGGTAAAGGTGTTTAATTATCCATTTCAGGCATTGGAAGAGGCAGTTGTCAACGCCCTGTATCACTGAGACTATAAGGAGCGTGAACCAGTAGAGATTACAATTGAACCAGACAAAATTAGTATACTAAGTTATTCCGGTCCCGATCGTTCTATCAGCTGGGAATCGCTGAAGGAAGCAAATATGCTCAGATCACGCAGATACCGCAACCGTAGATTAGGGGACTTCCTCAAAGAATTAGACCTGACAGAAGGTCGTGCGACCGGCATTCCTACCATTCAGAAGAAACTTAGAGAGAATGGTTCACCTAAGGCAACTATCGAAACTGACGAATCACGTTCGTATTTCCTTATTGACATACCAGCGCGAATTGATTTTGTTCAAGATGACAATAAGATAAAAGAGTCTGATATAGAGCGGATTAAGATGAATTTGTCCAAGATGTGTCCAAGATATGTCCAAGATATGTCAATTAATGAATTAGGTTATTTAGCTATCTGTATGATAAGAGCAAAAGGAGTTGTTTCTGCTCAGGATATGTTGGATGGCATAGACCGCGTATCGTTTAAACAGAAGAAACGAAAGTATCTTGACAAACTTCTTGAGATGGGAGCAATCATAATGACAATACCTGACAAGCCCACCAGCAAAAATCAGAAGTATATACTTTCTGATATTGGGCTTGATATTATTTACAAACAAGTGTAAATACGGCCATGTCAAAGGACTATAGCGAAGACCTGCTGATAC
>DCGV01000089.1:31763-34375 GCA_002314725.1 Bacteroidales bacterium UBA1769 | reverse complement strand
AAGAACTTCTTCGACACCCACCATATCGAAGACGTCATCGACCTCGTCCTCAGCGTCAATCCCGAGGCTACCATGGTCATCAAGTCAACCATCCCCGTTGGCTATTGCCGTAGCCTCTATGTAAAGTATGCCCAGAAGTTCCAGCAGATGGGTCCCCACGAAGACGGCCGTCGCAGAGAATTCAGACTCCTCTTTAGCCCCGAGTTCCTCAGAGAAAGCAAAGCCCTCGAGGACAACCTCTGGCCCAGCCGTATCATCGTCGGCTATCCCAAGATGATGGGCGAAGAATTTGAGGCAGAGAACGAAGCCATCCGCAAGATTCAGGGTAACCATATGCGTGAAGCCGCAGAAACCTTCGCTGCCCTCCTCCAGGAAGGTGCCATCAAGGAAGACATCCCCACCCTCTTCATGGGTCTCAAGGAAGCCGAAGCCGTCAAGCTCTTTGCCAATACCTACCTTGCCCTCCGTGTCAGCTACTTCAACGAGCTCGACACCTATGCAGAAGTCAAAGGTCTCGACAGCGCTGCCATCATCCAGGGCATCGGTCTCGATCCCCGCATCGGCCAGCACTACAACAACCCCAGCTTCGGTTACGGCGGTTACTGTCTCCCCAAAGACACCAAGCAGCTCCTCGCCAACTATCAGGACGTTCCTCAGAACATGATGTCCGCCATCGTCGAGAGCAACCGCACCCGTAAGGACTACATTGCTGATGCTGTACTGAAGAAGGCAGGCTACTATAACGATAATGCTTCATGGGATTCAGCAAGAGAGCATCGTTGTGTCATTGGTGTTTATCGTTTGACCATGAAGTCCAACTCCGACAACTTCCGCCAAAGTGCAATCCAAGGTATCATGAAGCGCATTAAGGCAAAGGGTGCAGAAGTTATCATCTACGAACCCACCCTTACTGATGGTGAATCCTTCTTTGGCTCCAAGGTAGTTAATAATCTTGATGAATTCAAGTGTTTCTCCAAAGCCATCATCGCCAACCGCTTTGACGAATGTCTTTCAGATGTAGAAGAAAAAGTATATACTCGTGACATCTTCCGCCGCGACTAATATATTTTATATTATTACTTATTAAAAATTGTTTATCTAAGTATTAAGTCTTCTATGAAAATTACTAAAATGATATTTAAAGATGATGATCCAATTCTTGCTGGATTAACACTGGATTTATGTAAGGATGATGGAAATCCATATGATAACATCGTAATTGTTGGAGAGAATGGTATTGGGAAAACAACAATTTTAAAAGCAATATATAATGTTTTCCATGATGATTCCTTTGATTTTGAAAAAATTGAATATATAGAAAGTGGAAAATCATATGTTGCTGAATATAAAGAAAAAGAATCCTTTTTGGTTCTTTCTGATGGTCAGCCAAATGCTGAAATAAAGTTTAATCATAAATACAAACCAATAGTAGGTGAAATTTTTTCTCTTTATGAGAATGATGATATTGTTAACCCGACAATTAGAAAAGCATTGTTTTCACATGCTGCTTCAGATTTTGAAAAAAATGGATTAAAAGAAAGCATTTATACGATTGTACGGAATAATATTGAAACCATACAGAGGCAAGATAACGAATCATATAGAAATCATAATAAAATATTAGAAGTTGAGGGTAAGTCTTTGTTAACCGTTACTGATTTTGAGAAGAATTATTCTAATATTTACCGATTTAAAATAGCATTTAACAAAGTGTTTGAAGGGCAAATACAATTAGACGGAATAGAGACTAAAACCGATAATACACTTATACATTTCAGCAAAAATTCAGGAACACCGATTGATATTGATAATTTAAGCACAGGAGAAAAACAGATTGTATTTAGAGGAACATACTTATTAAGCAATTCAGAAAACACCGATGTTATTTTAGTTGATGAACCAGAATTAAGCATGCATCCAAAATGGCTAGATAAGATATTGCCGTTTTATAAAGACTTAGTTACAACTGAAATCGGAGAACAAAAAACCCAAATATTCTTCGCAACACACTCAAATTTAATTCTGTCATCTGCATTTGAAGATTCAAATACAAAAATAATTTGTTTAACAAAAGATGGTAATTTTGTAAAAAGCGAACAGCTACAAGAGAAATTATTACCTACAACAACTATTGCTGAAATTCAGTACATAGTATTTGGCATTTATTCAGAAGACTATCACATCCAGTTATATGGACAAATCAATACAAATATTGCCATTAATAATAACGTTGATGTTGTTAGTATATCGGACACCGATACTTCAATTAGTTCGCAGGTTATCTACCAATCAGATCCTTCATATGCTAAACAATATGCCTTTCAAAAAGGAAATAGGACGATAACTTATTCGACTTTACCAACATATATTCGCAATTGTATAGACCATCCAGGAGCAATTAATCCAATTACTGGAGATAAAAATTCGTACACTAAAGAAGAATTACAAAAATCCATTGAATTACTTCGCGAATTATTAAAAATCCAAAAAAATAATACATACATATATTAAAGAAGATTATAATAATACAGATATGCTCGAATATAATGTTGATTTGAAGGGCAAGACCATTTTGGTAACTGGTGTTGCTGGTTTTATTGGAAGTAATCTCG
>DCGV01000089.1:30596-31691 GCA_002314725.1 Bacteroidales bacterium UBA1769 | reverse complement strand
ATTACGATGTAAATATTAAGAAAGAACGTCTTCGTGATCTCGGTGAACACGAGAACTTCGTATTCATCGAAGACTCCATCGCCAATAATGAAACAGTTGAGAACTTATTTGAGACCTACAAACCTGCTGTTGTTGTGAACCTCGCTGCCCAGGCAGGTGTACGTTACTCCATCACCAATCCCGGTGCCTATATCGAGAGCAACGTCATTGGGTTCTATAATCTTCTCGAAGCTTGCCGTCATTATGGTGTTGAGCACTTTGTCTATGCATCATCCTCCAGCGTTTACGGTTCAAACAAGAAGGTACCCTATTCTACCGATGACAAAGTTGACAATCCAGTAAGCCTCTATGCTGCTACCAAGAAGAGCAATGAGTTGATGGCCCATGCCTATAGCAAACTCTATAACTTCCCTACCACAGGTCTCCGTTTCTTCACTGTCTATGGCCCCGCAGGACGTCCAGATATGGCCTATTTCGGCTTTACCGATAAACTTCGTGCTGGAAAGACCATCCAGATCTTCAACTTCGGCAACTGCAAACGTGACTTCACCTACATCGATGATATTGTAGAAGGTGTTGTCCGTGTCATGCAACATGCTCCCGAGAAGAAGAATGGCGAAGATGGACTTCCCATTCCCCCGTACAAAGTCTATAACATCGGTAATAACCAGCCTGAGAACCTCCTCGACTTTGTTACCATTCTTCAGGAAGAACTAATTCGCGCTGGTGTCCTTCCTTCTGACTACGACTTCGAAGCTCACAAGGAACTCGTTCCCATGCAGCCAGGTGATGTTCCTGTCACCTTTGCAGACACTACCCCCCTCGAGACCGATTTCGGTTTCAAGCCCAGCACCAGTTTGAGAGATGGTCTCAGAGCCTTTGCAGAGTGGTATGCGAAGTACTACGGAACAAATGATAATAAAGGGTAAATAGAAGCTATATTTTATATTATGTACTCAATACATTAATAATGTCCAATCAAATAGTAAATACATCACAAACAAATAATAAACGAATCGCAAAGAATACGCTCATGCTCTATATTCGTATGCTGCTTCTACTTGTTATAAATCTATATACAAGCAGAGTCATACT
>DCGV01000089.1:6807-30573 GCA_002314725.1 Bacteroidales bacterium UBA1769 | reverse complement strand
AATGAACTTGGAGTGGATGACTACGGCATCTTTAATGTCGTTGGTGGCATTATTGTAATCCTATCATTCCTCAACAATGCTATGGCTTCTGGCACACAGAGGTTCATGAATGTAGAGATGGGTAGAAGAGATCAGCCAGCTCTTAATAAAGTATTCTCGACCAGCCTTCAGATACACATGTTGGTGGCAGTTATCATGTTGATAATAGCAGAAACTATTGGTCTATGGTTCCTAAATTCCTATATGAACATACCTGATGGGAGAATGGGTGCAGCCAACTGGGTGTATCAATTCTCGGTGGCAGCTGCAATATTGGGTGTTTTTACCGTACCCTTTAATGCAGCTATCATCTCACACGAGAAGATGTCTGCATTTGCTTATATCAGTATTTTTGAAGCTACCCTAAAACTGCTTGTGGCTTTTGCTATTATTTGGTCGCCTTTCGACAAGCTTATTTTCTATGCAAGCCTTATATTTTTGATAGGAGTTATCAATTGTCTCATCTACGGCTCTTACGGTATAAAGCATTTCACTGAGTGCCGAAACATAACGCTAAAGCGAGACAAACCCATGATGGGTAAAATGCTATCCTTCTCAGGGTGGACTGTTTTTGGCAACCTTGGGTATATCCTCCACACGCAAGGCATTGCTATTGTCATCAACATGTTCTTTACCGTAGCAGTTAATGCTGCACAAGGTATCGCAAACCAAGTCAATGGCATTGTTAACCAATTCACGACAAACTTCCTTGTAGCACTGAATCCGCAGGTGGTAAAAACGTATGCTGCAGGGGAGTTTGACCAAATGCACACATTGATTATACGAGGTTGCAAAATGGCGTTCTGCCTGATGTCGTTCTTTGTGATACCATTAAGCCTTGAAGCCCCTACAATCCTACGTATTTGGCTTGGCATTGTACCCGACTATGCTGTAATTTTCTTGCGTTTGGTACTACTGATTTCTTTAGTAAACTCCTTCAGTAGCTTATTGGCTACCGCTAAAGGTGCAACGGGAAATATTAAATCGTACCAGATTACACTTACGCTTATAGGCGCTTTACATATACCCTTTGCATGGGTAGCATTTGAATTAGGAGGCGGACCGGAGTATTCTATGTATGTCTATCTTGCTCTCGTTATAGTTCTGCAGATAGTAAGAATCCTTTTCGTTTGCCATAGTGTGAATCTAAGCGTTCGAGCATTTATTCAGAATGTAATTCTCAAATGTATTTACGTGTTCGTCATCTCGTCAATCCTACCTTTTGTTTTGCATATCTTGTTCACACCATCTATTCCCACAACCATCATTGTTGGTGGTATAAGTGGTTTAGGAGTCGTACTTGCTACATTATACGTTGCACTTACAAAGTCCGAGCGTATGGCAATACTCAATCCTATTCTAAAAAAAATAAGATAATAAAATATGTTCGTTAATGATAAAATGGTTCTTCAACTTGTTGCATTGTTGAAGAAATTTGGAATCAGTAAAGTTGTCGTTTCACCAGGAAGCAGACACAACAAATTGATTAATTCACTTCAGGCAGATAGTTTCTTCAAGCTATATCTTGTGGTAGATGAGCGTAGTGCAGCATTCTTTGCTCTCGGCCTCATTCAAGAATGTGGAGAACCTGTTGCTATTACATGTTCTTCAGGTACAGCATGTATGAACTATGGTAGTGCCATTGTTGAGGCATTCTACCAAAGACTCCCACTTCTTGTGCTATCAAGCGATCGTGTTCCAGAATTACTCAATCAATGTGAGGATCAGATGTACGATCAAGCAAGTACATTCATAACATGTACCAAATATCATTGTCAACTCCCTGTAATTGATACCTCACGAGACGAATGGTACTGCAATCGTATCATCAACGAGGCATTGATTGAACTGACGCATCATGGCAGAGGCCCAGTGCATATCAACATACCTTTTGCTGCCCATCATGGTACAGCCTATGATGTGAAGCAGTTACCCGATGCTCGAAAAATTACCATTCATCAGTTACCTATGAACAACAAAGAATGGGAAAAAATGTCTTCTCGCTTGAAAGATAAGAAGGTAATGATTATTTGGGGACAGGCTGTCAATCCACTCCACGACGTAGAAACGTCAGAAAGCAAATTTGCGGAGAAATATAATGCAGTAGTCCTGACAGATAAGATGTCTAATTGCCATGCAAAGAATTCTATCATCAATACGACAATTACAATGAAAATCATGAAGGAGCAACAAGCACCCGCACTTCAACCTGATATTGTTATTTCAATTGGTGCCAATTACATATTCAATAATGAGATAAAAGCATATCTCAAGAAGGGAAATGCTGAGCATTGGCAGGTTGGACGCGAAGACAAAGTTTGCGATCCTTTCCATACGCTCACTGATATCTTCGAAATGCCAGAAGACTACTTCTTCCAGATGCTTACAGATAATTGCAGCAGTCAGACTAAGAACACCTATTACGAAGGATGGAAGGAGATTGCAGATCTGCCAACACTTCCTGATATGCAGTATTGCGAGCTATATGCTATAACCAAATTGATGAGCCAACTTCCCAATGACTGTGATCTTCAACTTGCTAACAGCCAGACAATCCGCATGGCACACTACATTCCTATTAAGGAAGGAATCCGAGTGAATTGTAATCGTGGTGTAAATGGTATTGATGGTAGTATGTCAACAGCCGTAGGCTTTGGAGCTAACAATAATCGTCCTTTATTCTACATTTCGGGCGAACTCTCGTTCTTCTACGACATGAATAGTCTTTCTATTCGTCATTTGTCTCCTAAGACACGCATTCTTCTCATAAATAATAGTGGAGGGGCAGTTATGTACGATCAGACACGCAACACTCCGACAGAAAAACTACCTATCTATCTTGCAGCTGGTGAGTCAAAGGTTGCAAAGGGATGGGTGGAATCTCTTGGATTTAAATACCTCTCTGCACAAAACAAGGAGGAGGTTGATGCTGGTATCAAAACTCTTCTTGATGAAAGTATAAACCAGCCAATATTACTTGAAGTTTTCTCAAATCTCTCAGAAGATAGATTCTGTATTGAAGACTACATCCGTAGTCAGGATCAGCGTTCCTTTAGTGAGAAAGTTAGTGGTCGCCTTTCACGAATGTTTAAGAAATAAATTATGAGTATCGTAAAGCGAATAATTAATAGAATAAATATAAACGGAAGAATTGGAGCCTATCTCAGGTCTCGATATTCTTCCTTCAGGGTGACTCGTCCTTATATAATCAAAGTTGACGAGCATGATGAGTTAAAAGGCAAAGTTGCTGTAATCACAGGTGGTTCAGGTGCAATCGGGCGGGCATGTGCTTTTCGGCTTGCGGCTGAAGGCGCCAAAGTGTATGTATGTGGTTCACGTCCTGATAGTGCAAAACCTGTGGTTGACGAGATTCTTAAAGCAGGCAAGGAGGCTGTTGCCACTCAATTGAACGTCCTTGACCCCTCAGCAATTGCTAATGCATTTCATCACATCGCGTCCGAAAACAATGGCTATATTGATATCATTGTCAATTCTGCAGGAGGAAGTGCACGTGATCGTTCAAATACCATAGTTGATCAAGATGTTGAAGTCATCGATGAAATTCTTAATATCAATCTTCGTGGTGCAATCCTCTGTGGCAAGGAGGCTGCAAAATACATGATTAAGAATAAATGGGGGCGAATTATCAATATTACTTCTGTAATTGGACTTCAAGGCAAGGCAGGCTATAGTGAGTATGCAGCTAGTAAAGGTGGCAGCATTGCATTCTTGAAGTCTTTTGCCCAGGAACTTGGACAATATGGTATAACAGTTAATGGTGTTGCACCTGGAATAGTACAACGAGGTGAAGTTACAATGGATGCCTTGAAGCGGCTAGGAAAGACAAACTGGATGGGTACATATGGAAAGCCAGAAGATATTTCTGCAGTAGTTAATTTCTTATGTAAAGAAGAAGCTTCTTTCGTTACCGGTCAGAATATTGCTGCCGACGGAGGTCGAAGCTTAGGACTTAAAGAAAACTAATTGATGAAAATTGGAATTTTAACTCAACCCCTTCATGCTAATTATGGCGGATTGTTGCAAAACTATGCGCTGCAACAGACTCTTATTCGAGCTGGGCATGAAGTTGAAACTATAGATTGGGGAGAACAAAAAAACATTCGTTCAAGGTTATATCGCTTGAAGATTAAATTTTATTCAAATTGGTTATATAAAAATCATTCGGAGGTTAGATACTTACCTTCTAAGAAAGAATTAGCTATTATTTGGCAAAAAACAAACTACTTTATTGAAAAGTATATAAATCATTCAAAGCCTTTACACTCATACCAAGACTTCAAGAACCAAATAAATAGGGAAAAGTATGATGCGTACGTCGTTGGCAGTGATCAATGTTGGAGACCATCCTACAATTCTTTTTTATCTTCTATGTTCTTAGACTTTACAGAACATCAAGACGTAAAGCGCATCTCATACGCTGCAAGTTTTGGTACAGATGTTTGGGAGTTTACGCCTCAACAAACAGAAGTTTGCTCAAAATTAGCTAAATATTTTGACTTGGTTACTGTTCGTGAAGATTCGGGGGTAAAACTGTGTAAAGATTATTTGGGCGTTAAAGCCATACATGTACTTGATCCAACAATGCTTCTCACCAAGGAAGACTATATAAGTTTAATTGAAGCTGAAAATGAACCAAAAGCAACAGGTTCACTGTTTTGTTATGTTCTGGATCCAAATAAAGAAAAGGCTTCGTTCATTAATAAAATTGCCCTAGCAACAGGTTTAAATCCTTTTCAGATACTTCCAAAATATCAAGCAGAAAATCGTACGAGATCAGATATCAAGAAAAGAATTGAAGATTGTGTATACCCAAGAGTAACTGCATGGCTTCGAGGGTTTCTTGAAGCAGAAATGACGATTGTAGATAGTTTTCACGGCATGGTATTCTCCATAATTTTTAACAAACCATTTTGGGTTTTAGGTAACAAAAGTAGAGGAAATGCACGATTTGATTCTCTTTTGAAAATCTTTGGACTTCAAGATAGAATAATTAAATCGACGGAAGATGTTAAAATTGATGAGCCGATAAATTGGACATATGTGAATAACATTCTAGCCCAAAAGAGAAAATTCTCAAAAGAACTGCTATTGAATCAATTAAAATAAATATATGCCAAAAGTAAGTGTTGTTATTCCGGTATATGGGGTAGAAAAGTACATTGAACGTTGCGCCAGAAGTCTCTTTGAGCAAACACTTGATGATATCGAGTATCTTTTTATAGATGACTGTTCCCCAGACAAATCTGTCATAATCCTGGAAAATGTACTTGAGGACTATCCCAACAGAAAGCCTCAAGTAACGATTCACCACATGGAGCAGAACTCAGGACAAGCAAAAGTTCGTGAATGGGGAATGAGAAAAGCAAAAGGCGAATATATTATTCATTGTGACTCTGACGATTGGGTAGATTTGGATTTTTATGAAAAGCTGATTGAAGCTACAGAAAATGGAAAGAAAGACATCATCGTCTGTCCCATAGTTGTGACTGATGGGTCGTACAAGAGATACATGAAAATCAGTAATTCTCAAAATCCAAATGATTTTCTATCTGATATATTACTTGCAAAGACAAACTGGAGTCTATGCAATAAACTTATTAAAAGATCTCTTATTATCTCAAATATAGTTTATCCAAAAGTAAATATGGGAGAAGATCTTGCGTTAACCGCCCAATTTCTTCTTAATGCGAACTCAATAGTAACTTTGCAAAAAAAACCTTGTTATTATTATTACACTAACCAAGAATCAATAACGAGGCAAGAAGAAGCAGGAAAAATAATAAACCGCTTTAACTGGGCATGTGAGAACTTAAGGGTTGTAGAGAATGCAATGAAAATAAAAGGAAAATCTACATCCATATTAGTTTTTCAAAAGAATAAACAAAGAAATATAGTTATACCTGCAATTTCTAGTAAAGCGACATTTTTCTTATGGTTTAATACATTCCCAGAAATAAATTGGAGAATTATTTTTTCCACTTTTATACCTACAAAAGAAAAAATTAGGTTTATAAGAACCATATTTATGAATATCAAGTATTTGTTTTAATAAACTCTACGATGAAAATCTTTAATAACAATGTAAGCTTTATAAGCATTATACTTTTTGTGGTATTTGCATTGTTAACCTTTTGGATTCCTTTTAACAGTTATGGTTGCTCTGTAAATCAAGGTATATGTGTAATCTTAATGGCAATAGCGTTGATTTCAAATGTGAAGACCAATGTTATGCAACTTGTCTATTTCATTCCCTATATTGCAGCAACTGACTTTTCAATATTTGGAGTTCCTCTACATGTTATAACTTATTTGGAATTGTTGCTTTTTATTAAAGTATTTCGTCAATTTCCATTAGAAGGAAAACATATTAGATATTTTGCATTTTTTACTATATATTCTTTAATACCGATGATTCTGTGTCATGCAGAATTAGCGGGACTGGTAAAATATCTTTTTAACTTTTTATTATTCCTTGCTGTATATTATTTATTTACTAAGGAAGACAAATATTCATTAAATAATGTATACCTTGCTCTTGCTTTAGGTGTGCTTACTTCATGCATTGCTGGAAGGTATTATGTTAGACCGGTTACTGAAGAGGTATTCGATATTACAGAATCTTGGTTAAGGTATAAAGGATTATGGACAGATCCAAATTTCTTGGGATGTTTCTGTATTTTAGGTATATTATCATTACTTTTGACGAATACAAATACAAAATTTGGGAGAATTCTAACCTGGGGAGGATGTATTATAATATTCTACTACGGGACATTAACAATGTCAAGAACATACCTTGTTGTTTCCGCATTACTTTTAGCTATTTTCACCTACAGATCATTAAAGGGATCATTCTCAACAAATTTAGTTGCTATTGCCATTCTTATTTTGTGCATACCAGTATTAACAGATTATTATAATACTATACAAAATAACAGAGTTATTGCTAGTACTACTCTAACAAATGGAAGAGTTGATGATACAAAAGCATTATTGGAAGCTCAATCTACTGATATATGTGCATTTTTTGGTGCTGGATGCAATAATTACAGTTATTTATATAGTATTCTCGGAAGCAATCAGGATAAAGCCGCAGCACACAATTCATATGTCGATATCCTTTTGCAATTTGGTTATATCGGAGTTCTCATTCTAATATTTTTTATAACAAAGAATTGGAAAAAAATGAAGACAATTATAAGAGCATTAACAGAAGTTTACGGTTTACCTATGGTATGTGTCCTATTATATTTAGGAACTTTATCTGCATTAAAATATGAATTTGTATATATAATCGCTGCCATTTTCTATACAGAATTTTTATCTCGGAAACATCGCAAATTATAAGTATTTACAAGATAACAAACCAGAAATTAGATGAGTATAAAAAAAACAATAAAAAAACTAATTAATTGGAAAATATATTACGGGACAAAGAAAATTGGTTATATAGGTAAAAATGTATCTTTACCTTTCAAGATTTTTGTATCAGGAAGTGGGGAAAATATATCAATAGGAAATAACACTTCTATTGGAACAAGAGCTACATTTATGTCTACAAATGCCAACATTAACATTGCAAATAATGTTGTTGCTTCTCATGGATTAACTATTATTACCGGAGACCATGAAAGGCGAGTTGGAGTATTTTGCAATTCAATTAAAGAAGACAATAAAAACCATTCATTGAATCTAGATCAAGATGTTATCATTGAACCAGATGTTTGGATAGGTATAAATGTTACTATATTGAAAGGCGTCACCATTAGTAGAGGCTCAACAATTTGTGCAGGTGCTGTTGTTAATCGCTCAACCCTTCCATACAGCATTAGTGGAGGTGTTCCTGCAAAGTTCATCAAATTTTATTGGACAATTGATGAGATATTAAAACATGAAGAAAAATTATATTCTCAAGCAGATAGATATACAAGAGAAGAATTAGAGCAAATATTTGAAAACAAATCACTATGACTAAAATACTACAGATATTTACATACAACAAAAATACTATAGGTGGAATTTCTGTTATGGTAGATTCATATATGAATGGAACGAAAGAATTTTCTGCCAACGGCATCGAATTAGGACTATTAAATATTGAGCCATCATTTAACACAAAATTTTCACCTATTAATAATGTAGTATACATATTCTCTCAACAGAATGCAGTAAAAAAACATCTCAAGACTCATAACTACGATGCAATACACATACATACATCTAGAGAGTTCCTATTTTTGAAAGATGTCCTTCTAGCCAGACTCATAAAGAAGAAATT
This sequence comes from Bacteroidales bacterium UBA1769, assembly GCA_002314725.1. Taxonomy (GTDB): domain Bacteria; phylum Bacteroidota; class Bacteroidia; order Bacteroidales; family UBA932; genus Cacconaster. The sequence goes on along the minus strand of DCGV01000089.1, from coordinate 22,235 downwards.
CAATATTCCCATAGTGATGACCATTCATGTAGGTGCGATGGAAACAGTTTATAATCGAATTACTTGGTTCAAGAAGGTTAGTATCTCTATAATAAACAAATATGTAGACAAAATAATTTTCTTATCTAAAATTATGCGTTCTGAATTTACTGATAAGGGAATTAATGAATCAAAATCTACAGTACTATATAATTTCCATAATCTTACTCCTTCAAATGCAATTCTAGAAAGGAAAAAAGAGCAGTTACAGGTATTGTTTGTAGGCATGCTTAATCGTGACAAAGGTATTATTGAACTCATGAAAGCATTATCGAAATTAACTTCATTAGATTTTCATTTGAACGTATGTGGTAAACTGGTTGATAATAGCATTAAAGAGGAACTTGATTATTATAGGAATATTCTTGGTGAGAAAATATCCTTTTTAGGATGCGTAGGTGGTAAAGAAAAAACTGACATATTCAACCAATCTGATATACTAGTTTTGCCTTCTTACCATGAAGGATTACCAATTGTTATTATGGAATCTTTAGCTGCAGGTTGCGCTATTGTTTCAACAAAAGTAGGAGCTATACCAGAAATTCTAACTGACGATAATTGCTATTGGGTTCGAAAAGCATCAATAGAAGATATAGTTGATGTCTTCAAAACACTAAATTTTAAAAAAATGGAAACTATGAAATTGAGTAATAAGAATTTGGGAGATTCTTTCTCATTTAATGAGCATGTAAAAAAATTATCATATATATATCATTCTATTATAAAAGATGAAGTAAAAAAATACTATATTTAACTGGAAATTATTAGCCCAATTACTATCAAGACAACATTACTGATAATTGTAACTCAACAACATATCCTTGTATCGTAGTTTGTTTTACTATATGTATAAATAATAGAATTTGAAGATTATTATGTATGAAAATTGTATTCGTTGGTTTATCAGGTGTACCATATACAGGAAGGGCCTGTGACTCAAGATTAGCAAATATAGCAAACCTTCTAGTCGAAAATTGTACTATCGAGATATTGAATAGGTATTCCTCTAGTAAGAATAAACCGCTAGATGGTATTTCGCTTGATCCAAAAGTGCAAACAAAAGAGATTGTTATATCTAGGCAAACCAATAGATTTATTAGTATTATATACTATTGCATATCGCTCATTTTAGAGCCGTTTTACATCATAAAATCTAATAAGAAGGAGCAGATAGATTGGCTACATCTATATTCTGGACATTATATAGATTTTTTAGTATATCGTTTGATAGCTAAAATCATTGGAGCAAAGATATTATATGAATATGTTGAATACCGTTCTGAAAAAAACTCAAAAGGCATATATCATAAAATAAATAATTACCTGTGTGATTTTCACGGTGCAAAATTGTGGGATGCTTGCTTTTGTATTAGTAATTTCTTGATTAATAAAGCCCAAAGAGTAAACCCTTCATTGCCTGTGACAAAGGTCACTCCTATAGGTGATTTTGAATTATTTAATTCGATTCACAAGAGTGTATGTATAAAAAAACCGTATGTTATGTTCTGCGGTCATGCTGGTTATTTTGATGTAGTAAAGTTTATAATAGATTCTTTCAATACATCCAAAAGCAGTAAAACGAAAGAACTTCTTTTAGTTTTAGGAGGCAATGCAGAACAGATTAATCGAGTTAGAGAATATGATAAACATTGTATCATTATGAATAAAATTCCCTATGAAGAGTTGATTGCTTTTTATAAGAATTCATTTGCTCTGATGATACCATTACGTGAGACATTAGAAGATATTGCACGCTTTCCTAATAAAATTTGTGAGTACACAGCAGCACATGGCCTAATAGTTACAACACAAAATGGAGAAATGGGGTATTATTTCGAAAATGGCGTAAATGCTATAGTTGCTGATAATTGTACAGTTGCCTCAATTGCTAGAAGATTAGATGAATTAGAAGAAGGCCTATACAACATTGATGAAATAAAAGATGAAGCCTATAGAACTGGTTTATACAACTTCAGTATTGAAGCATATAAGTCAAGTTTATTGGATTTTCTATCAAGAAATTTGTAATAAAAACATATAATTTATGTCAACAAACAAGGATTTTTATGAAGAAAACCTAAAAAACACTACACGTACTTTTAGGTTTCTTTTTAAGAGAGGTGTCCTTCAGGATATTCAGAAACATGGAAATATCAGCCCTCTTGGGTTAATTGGTTTAATCTTTAAAAGTTTCACGAATAGGATTTTATTCACATATTCTGTACAGAGTTATATATTAGAGCCTTTGAACAAAACAAAAATACGTCCTAAAATATGGCGTATATTAGGTTGTGAACTTGGTGACAGAGTAAATATTGGTCATGGAGTAATCCCTGATTTCGGAAATGCAAGTAGAATTCATATTGGTAACGATGTTGTTATAAGTAATGGTGTTTCGATATTATGCCACAAGAGAGATATTTCAAACTACCAAAAGGGTATATGTGCTAAACATCTACCATTTAAATACGAAGATGTCACAATAGGAAACGGATGTCAAATTGGATTGAATTGTACAATTCTTCCTGGTGTTACAATTGGTGAGGGAGCAATAATTGGTAGTTGCTCTCTTGTAACTAAAAATATTCCTGCTTGGTGTATTGCCGTGGGATCACCTGCAAGAGTTGTAAAAACAATAACTGAATAAACAAATTGAAAATGGGAAAGTCAATTATAGCACTTCTTACGAATAACGACGACGATGTCTTTTGCTTCAGAAAAGAACTTATTGAAGGTTTGATAGCAGATGGGTATGACATGCTAGTATCTTGTCCTGATGGACCTAAGTTTGACCTTATGAGGGACATACCTTTCATATATGATAATCCTGACATTGATAGAAGAGGAACCAATCCTGTTGCAGACGGTAAACTGATGTTCCACTACTATAAGTTATTCAAGAAATATCGTCCTTCTGTTGTACTAACCTATACAGCAAAGCCTAATGTTTATGCTAGTATTGTTGCACATAAGCTAGGAATCCCCGTTATTAATAATCTAACTGGACTTGGTAGCATTGTTAACGAGAGTGGATTAAAAAAATCTTTTATCATGTGGCTTTTCAAAGTTGCATACCGTAAGTCCGCTTGTATGATGTTCCAAAATGCGACAAATATGCAAGTAGCAATAGATGCCGGTATGGTAAAGGGAGATTATAAACTAATTCCAGGCTCTGGAGTAAATACCGAGCGATACCCATTGCAGCCATATCCTGAAGGAGGTGATGGGAAGACTGGAGAAAAAATTGTATTCAATTACATAGGTCGTGTATTGAAAGATAAACGTATTGATGACTATATTGAAGCTGCTAAACGCATAAAAAAAGAATATCCTCAGACCGAGTTTAACATTCTTGGATTCATAGAGCCTACGGAAAATCATTATGAAGCAGAATTGAAGGAACTTGAAGATCAGGATATCGTAAAATATCGTGGAAGTCAAAAGGATGTGAAGCCTTTTGTATCTCGTGCCCATTGCACAATCCATCCTTCAACCTACGGTGAAGGCATGAGCAACGTTCTACTTGAAAGCGCTTCATCTGGGCGATTTATAATTACAACTGATAATCCAGGCTGCCAAGAAACAGTCGAAGATGGAAAGACAGGTTTCATATATCATGGTGAAGATATAGAAGGATTAGTTAATGCCATTGTAGAATTCCTCAATATGAGTAATGAACAGCGAAAAGTTATGGGTGAGGCAGGTAGAAAAAGAATGATTGAAAACTTCTCACGCGACGTTGTAGTTAATGCTTATAAATCAAAAATCCGTGAATTATTATAATGAGTTCAATTAACCTGTTTCTAGAACTGATAAAAGTATCTATTGGAGTAAAAAACAAACTCTCCAGGTCTTTAACTTCTGAGGATTTAGAGGTGCTTTATCTAATGGCTGAGAAACAGTCTATATTAGGTGTATGCTATGTAGGGATAGAAAGATTAGTTAAACAGCAGCAGGTCCCCCTTACAGATCTGGTTATTGACTGGTATGGCCAAGCCGAAAGAATAAAAACAAGAAACGGACAGGTTAATGAGCAATGTAGTAATTTACAATCCAAATTAAAACATGACGGATTGAAGGCTTGCATACTGAAAGGGCAAGGAGTAGCTCAAAGTTATGATACTAACCTTCGTAATCTACGTCAAAGTGGTGATATTGATGTTTGGATACAAGGAGGATATAATGTTGTCTGCAATTATGTTCAAAACACAAATCCAAATTTAGAACTAGCCTATCATCGTTTTCATTACGACTGCTTTGAGAATACAGAGGTAGAACTTCATCAACATCCGTCTTTGATGAATAATCCATATCATAATTGGACACTTCAAAAGTGGTTTGAAAAATTTAAAGAAGAAACATTTATATGGTTGGAAGAGTTAAAGTTCTATACACCATCATCAGAATTCAATAAAGTCTTCTTACTCTGCCATCTTTATAGACATTTTATTGCAGAAGGTGTTGGACTTAGACAGTTGATGGATTATTACTTTGTTCTTAAGAATAGCGGACAAGAAGAGGACGAACTTGTCATTCCTATCATTAAAAAATTAGGCATGTCTAGATTTACAAGAGCAGTGATGTGGATTATGAAAGAACTATTTTGCATTGAACCTTCAAAACTATTTTTCGAACCAAATGAAAAAGAAGGTCAATATCTTCTTTCTGAAGTCTTAACTGGTGGTAATTTTGGAAAGTTTGACCAAAGGTATGACCATACTGGCAGATTTGCTTTGCAAATTCAAAATATCAGACATAGTGCGCATTTAGTTTTGCATTATCCTTCTGAGGTACTATGGTCCCCAGCTTGGTTGATATGGCATTTCTTCTGGAAGAAAATCAAAGTAAATAGGATTAAGAAAAACTCTGCATATCTTTCAAAATAATAGACAGTTCTATTTAATGAAAGCAACTTTAAAAGTATTTGGCGTCCTTTTTGTTATTTTTATTCTAACATTATTGGGTTTTATTGTATTCCCAAATGATTTTCATAAACCTAATGAGTGTTTAAGTTCATCGGACTCCACATTTAGTGTGATGACTTTTAACATAGATGCAACTAAACAACAAAAAAATTCACCCCAAAAACTTAAATTATTTAGAGAATTACTAGAAAAAGAGAAGCCTTCAATTTTATGCTTACAGGAACTATCTTTAAATAATAAAGAGATTATAGAAATGCTTGATAGCATTTACGGAATTTGCGACTCTCTATCATATGCTGATAAAAAATGGAGGTTCTTGTTTTATTCACGTTATCCGATAAGGAATTTCCAAAGGTATAAATGCTATAGTGAACTAGATACCACAAATTTTGATTCGAAGTTATTAACCGAATACAAGATAATAAGCAAGCAGATTCCTATCATGTCAGCAGAATTTGAGGTATTCAAAGGTAAATGGATAACTCTTTATTCTGGACATCTTCGTTCAAGTGCATATTCCAACGCCAGAAGATCCATGGGTGAAAATACTCCATGGGTTAAAGGAATACCGTTGTATTGGAAGAATTATAAGTTTGGAAAACAAATACGTGATTTTGAAGCAGAAAATATTAGAAGATATATAGATAAAAATCTATTAGAAAGTAAACCAGTTATTATCGCTGGCGATCTAAATGATTGGAACAACAGTGATTGTTTAAATAATCTTATAGAAAATAATAATGAATCCTATAGCCTTAAAGACTCTTGGAAAGAAGGTGGTAAAGGTTGGGGATTTACATATTTTGGTTGGAATTTACGATTAACATTAGACCATATTCTTTATAGTAAAGATTTTAAACTGATAGATGTTAAGGTTGTAGATTGTGATATTAGCGATCATCGACCATTAATATCTTTATTTCAATTACATCATAATCAATAATATTCTATATAGAATCAAATATCAAGAATAATTCTATAAAACATATGAAACGCTTATTTGATATTTTTGCCAGCGGATGCGGCTTGCTTGTTCTTAGTCCAATCTTCTTAATTATGGCGATATGGATTAAGCTGGATAGCGAAGGTCCAGTTTTTTATCGCCAAGTACGTGTTGGACGATATAACAAAGACTTCAGGATTTTCAAGTTCCGCTCTATGAGAGTAGGCTCTGACAAGGGTTCTTTGGTCACTATAGGTGGTCGCGACCCTCGCATTACTCGCAGTGGTTACTTCATCCGTAAATATAAGCTCGATGAATTTCCTCAGTTGATAAATGTGTTCCTAGGACAGATGAGTCTCGTTGGTCCTCGTCCTGAAGTTCGTCATTATGTGAACTACTGGACAGAAGAGCAGATGCATGTTCTCGATGTTCGCCCTGGAATCACTGACCCCGCCAGTATTAAGTTCCGTAATGAGAACGAACTGATGGAGAAAGCGGAGAATCCCGAGGACTACTACATCAATGTCATCATGCAGGAGAAGATTCGCCTCTATCTGGAGTATGTCAAGAACGCCAGTTTCTGGTATGACATTAAGCTAATCTTCGAAACCTTTAAGGTTATCGTTACTGAACGATAAGTTTTCATTAGATATGAACACGAAATGCATGAAAGTTTCTGTGTTGATTCGTGTATTCTGTGTTCAATTATAAGATAAATCAAACGAAAAAAAAACAACTATAACAATGAGCTCTGATTTAAAAAGAAGAAATGTGCCTTTCAGCCCTCCTGATATGACTGAGGCTGAAGCTAATGAAGTGCGTGATGCAATTTTGAGTGGCTGGATTACTACCGGTCCTCGCACAAAGAAACTGGAATCGCTTATTTCTGGTTATGTCCATACCGAGAAGACGGTTTGCCTAAATTCGGCTACCGCTGCAATGGAGATGGTTCTCCATGTTCTCGGTGTTGGTCCTGGCGATGAGGTGATTATGCCAGCTTATACCTATACTGCCAGCGCAAGTGTGGTTCAGCATGTTGGTGCTACCATCGTGATGGTGGATAGCCAGAAGGATAATGTGGAGATGGACTACGAGAAACTCGCTGATGCTATTACCGAGCGTACGAAGGTGATTGTTCCTGTTGATCTCGCTGGTATCTGTGCTGATGTTGACAAGATTAAGGAGATTATTACCCGTCCTGAGATTTTGGCAAAGTTCCGCCCTGCGAATGATATTCAGAAGTTGATGGGCCGTATCGTTGTCAGCAATGACTGCGCACATTCGTTTGGAGCTGAGCATCAGGGAAAGATGGCGGGAGAGATTGCTGACTTCTCTTCTTTCAGTTTCCATGCTGTGAAGAACTTCACAACGGCGGAAGGTGGTGCGATGACTTGGAATCTTCCTTTCGGAAATGAGAAGGTGGAGCGTCAGCAGGTGTACTACGGCAGTCCTGTTCCTTTCATTGAGGGTGAGACTTGGAATGAATTTATCTATCGCATCTCTCAGCTTTATAGTCTCCACGGCCAGAACAAGGATGCTCTGGCAAAGACGAAGCTCGGAGCATGGGAATATGATATTATCGGCCCTTGGTATAAGTGCAATATGACGGACGTGATGGCAGCAATGGGTCTCATTCAGTTCGAGCGCTATCCTGAGATGTTGGCAAAGCGTCAAGAATATGTTGAAATCTATAACAGGGGAATTGATGACCTTAACGTTAACCTTGACCTTGACCATAAGGTGGTGTATCTGAACCATAAGGGTGAGGACCACTGCTCTTCTCATCATCTTTATATCGTACGCGTACAGGGACGTACGCGCGAAGAGGCGAACCGTATCATCGAAAAGATGGCGGAACGTGGCGTCGCAACGAATGTGCATTATAAGCCGCTGCCGATGATGACGGCATATAAGGCTTTGGGCATGGATATCAAGGATTACCCCAATGCTTACCGTCTCTTCGAGAACACGATAACGCTTCCGCTGAACACGCGCATGTCCCGTGAGGATGTGGAGTATGTTATCGAGAACTTCTGCGAGATTGTTGCAGAGTTGGGATAAATCCGTCATTATAGCCTAACTACGTCAGGCGCTTAATTGAGCATTTACGGAACACATATATAGAAAAAGAAAAAAACAAAGAAAACAAACTTAAAAAAAATATACTAACCAAAAGTTGAACCGTATCTAATACTGTTGAAATGGACAAATTGTTGAACGGATTGTTGAACAGAATGATTAACAGACTAAAGAATTGGTATTTTACGAAAGATGCACTGCCCTACTGGTATGTGCTACTCGTTGACTGCGGAATTGTGATGATGGCGGGATATATCTCGCTCTTCCTGGAAATGGGATTGCGACCCTTCCTGGGCTCCTTTGGACTTATCACCTTGATGGTGGTGGGAATAACGGCGATATTCGTCTGCTTTTTCCGCTGCTATCATACGTATTCCGGGGTCCTGCTCTATTCGGCTTTCGTGGATCTGATACAGGTGGCGAAGGCGAATGCTACGGCATCGGTGGTGATCCTCGTGCTGTTGCATATCAGCAGGACTGTTCATGTCTTCGAGGTAACGCCCTTCCGCTATATCTCCATCGTGCTGATCTTTGGCATCGCCACGCTGGTGATGTGGATTGAGCGTATCATGGCGAAGAATCTCTATGATAGTCTCAATGTGGAGAGCAAGGTGAAGAAGGCATTTATCTATGGTGTCCGTGAGGGTGCTGTGGGTATTGCCAAGGCTGTCATCGGTTCTGTTCCCCGCCGCTTCCTCATCGAGGGTTTCGTAAGCCCGAACGGTGACTTCGAATCGAAATATCTGATGGGAGTCAAGGTGTTCCGTAACAACGAGCATCTCGTCAAGCATATGAAGAAGCGCGGCGTTAAGGTGATGATTGTCTCTCCGCTGCAGATCGAGGGTTTCCGTGAGAACGATTGGCTGATCAACGAATTGACGGAGAACGGCATCAAGATTTTTGTGACGCAGAATGCTGAAGAGTGGGACAAGAAGTCTGAGATTGCCCAGAGCAGTATTCACGAGGTTCATATTGAGGATCTCCTTCCCCGTGACCAGATCAAGGTGGATATGGATGCCATCGGTGATCTTCTCCGTGGCAAGTGTATTCTCATCACGGGTGCTGCGGGAAGTATCGGTAGCGAGATGGTGCGTCAGATTGCTCCCTACAAGCCGTCGAAGATGGTCCTCATCGACCAGGCGGAGACGCCGATGCACGATGTCCGTCTGATGATGGCGCGCCAGTTCGGGGATATCTCTGCAGAGACTATTGTCGGCAGTATTACGAACAAGGACTTTATGGAGAGTATCTTCGCGGAGTATCGTCCGGAATATGTCTTCCATGCTGCTGCCTACAAGCATGTGCCGATGATGGAGGATAATCCTGCCATGGCGGTACAGAATAATATCTATGGTACGCGCGTGATCGCTGATCTCGCAGTGAAATACCAGACGAAGAAGTTCGTGATGATTTCTACGGACAAGGCGGTGAACCCGACGAATGTCATGGGTTGCTCCAAGCGTATCTGTGAAATCTACTGCCAGAGTCTCAACAAGGCGATTGTCGACGGCGAGGTGGAGGGTGTAACGCAGTTCGTCACCACGCGTTTCGGTAATGTCCTGGGTTCCAACGGTTCTGTGATTCCTATTTTCCGTGAACAGATCAAGAACGGCGGCCCCATCACGGTGACGCATCCGGAGATTATCCGTTTCTTCATGCTGATTCCTGAGGCCTGCAAACTGGTCCTCGAAGCTGGAACGATGGGAAAGGGCGGAGAGATCTTTGTCTTCGATATGGGAAAACCGGTGCGCATCGTAGATCTTGCAAAGCGAATGATCAAGTTGTCGGGGGCTACGGACATCGATATTGTCTTCACGGGGCTCCGCGAGGGCGAGAAGCTCTACGAGGAGGTATTGTCGGATAAGGAACAGACGTTGCCGACGATGCATCCGAAGATCATGGTGGCGAAGGTCCGTGAGTATGACTATCGTGAGGCGAGTGCGAATGAGGAACGTCTCCTCGAGGCTTCGCACGGTTACGACGATATGGCGATCGTCCGGATCATGAAGGAGATTGTTCCGGAGTATGTGTCCCGGGAGTCCAAGTTCTGTGTGTTGGATAAGGAATAAAACATAGAAAGGGCGTGGAGTCCTCAAGGGGCAAGGTAGTGCCCTCCAGGCACGGGGCCTCGGGGGTATATATCACCCCGCACACCTGGCGGTGTACGGGGTTACTGACCGCGCCTACGGCGCTAGTAGTGCCCTCCAGGCACGTATTGACCCCCCTTGCCCCCCCGGAACTTCCGGAACTTCCGGAGCGTCCGGACAACCGGAACCGCCGCTTTGAACCAAGGCGAAGCCTTTTGAACCCAATTGAACCAAGGCGAAGCCTTTTGAACCTTATAAACTTTTTATAAACCTTATATAAACCCTAAATGATTAGAAAGATTTTTTGCTTGATTGCGGCCCTGGTGGTGAGCCTGGTGATGGGCGGCACGGCGATGGCGAGCTCGGGAAACTACAGGGCGAACCTTACCGTGAAGTCCGGAAATACAGGACGCGGCCTGGTGTATGCGATGAAGGAATCTGAGAGCACGCAGCCTTCGTTGAGCTTGTACAAGAGCTCGGTGACGGTGCTGTCGGAAGGCAACTCTAAGAATCCGGTCAAGTACTACAGCTTTGCCCTTGCCGTCCGAGGATACAAGTTCGCGAACTGGACGAAGGGTGCCAATGTTTCGGATGTGGAAGACGCTGCCTACAAGGCGCTGGTCTCTGTAACGGGTGCCAATGCGCAGCAAAAGGATGCCGATGGCAATTCCCTGGCACCTGCTGAAGCTCTCCTCACCGCAAACTTCGTTGCGGACACGACGGTGCCGCTGAAGGTGGTGTCGCCGACGAACGGAACGATTGACCTCAAGGCGGAATACTATTACTTAAAGAGTGGTTCTCTTTCCCGCGGATCGTACGACTATTCACTCCCTACAACGGAGGCGCTGGGAGACATCTGGAACGAGGATAAGGTGACGCTAACGGCCAAGGGCGACGAGAGCCACAAGTTCCTGAAGTGGATCGATGAGGAGGGAAATACCATCTCCTACAGCAGTAATCATGTGCTGGACTTCAGCGTAGCGACGACCTATGAGGCGGTGTTTGTTTCAAAGAGTGATAATTACTTCTTAGTGAACGGATTATTGAAGTCTTCATGGAGTGAAGCGCTAACAGCAGCTTCGGCACTGGCTTCTAGGGGAACGGCAGCGACGATTGTCGTTCTGGACGAGTCGACGATACCGGCCGGCGACTGGACGATACCGGCGAATGTCACCCTGCTGGTTCCCAATGACGAGAACTATACAGTGGGGGATCTCAGTGAACCTATCTTTGCCGAAGAACCGCCGACGCTGCCCCGTGGCAACAAAAGTTTCTACGGCCCTGTTCCCAACAGTACGCTGACCTTGGCCGATGGCGCCCATCTGACGGTGAACGGTAACATCTGCGTCCGTGCTGCGCTGGCAGCTCCGCATGCTTCTCAGGTTCAGGAGTGTCTCTGTCCGGGCTGTATCTATGGTCCTTACGGACGCATCCTGATGGAGAACGGAAGTACCATCACGGTGAACAGTGGGGCGAATCTCAGTGCCTGGGGCTATATCTCCGGCGAGGGACGCATCACAGCAAATGACGGCGCCAAGGTTTACGAGGCCTTCCAATTTACGGACTGGCGCGGCGGAACGGTGACGTCCCGCATCTATGATGGTGCAAAGTCTTACCGCGTTTTCCCCTTCCACCAGTATTATGTGCAGAACATCGAGGTCCCCATCACCTTCAACTATGGCGCCCAGGAGATTCTCCAGACGGGACTGAATGCGGACTATGGAACGCGCACAACCTCTTTGAACTATATCTCACGCCCCAAGACCAGCAGTGATGGCGATGACTTCCTGATTTCGATGTTCACCATCCAGGAAGGTGGCTCGCTGACGAAATATTACGACGGCAACACGGACCGCCAGATCTACGAGATCAACGGCAACTGCCAGATCAACGGTTTTGACTTCAACATTATCCTTGACTATCAGGGCAAGGAGATGATGCAGCAGCTGAAAACATCGGAATATACCCTCCCCCTCACGAGCAACATGACGCTGAACATCAAGAGCGGCGGCAAGCTGGAGATTGTCGAGGATGTCTGCATGCTCCCGGACTGCCGAGTTAATGTGGAGCGCGGAGGTAATCTTCAGGTGGACAAGGCCCTGACGCTCTATAGCGGTAAGGACTGGGGCAACTATTCGTTCCCGACACCCATCAATCCGCTGTACAAGGCGAACGTGCCGAGCATGAATTTCGTGCGCTCCAACGGTTCGAGTCAGGATCCTGAGAGCGAGAACTACCGCGGCCTGATCGGCGACGCTACGCTCTGCATCGACGGAACGGTGACGGTGAACGGTGCGCTCTATGCTACTAACGGCTTTAACGCTACTGGAACTTTCGAAAGCTCTTCTGCCAAAATCACCGCTCTCACCAAGCAGCCCAGACCTCTGCAGAGCAGTATCATCGGCAACGTACGTGGCGGCAAGATCGTGTTTGCAAAGACGGCTCCTGAGACGACCACAGCATGGATGCACGGTATGTTCGAGGATGAGACTTATTACTACAAGAACACTCACTTCTGCGGTGCAGAGGCGATCAGCGCTCCGCTCCGCAATGCCGACGGAACGGTGGTCTCCACGATTAATAATCCTGCCAACATCTCCTATATTTATAATGGTAGCAGCTGGACTCCTGCCGGTACGGTCAAAACTGCCGGTGATGTCAGCGGCGATAACCGCGTGAGCATCCTGGACATCACCGGTCTCGTGAATATCCTCACCGGCACGACATCGGCAACCTCCACAGGTAATCACCCCGCTGACTTGAACCACGACAAGACCTTCGACAAAGACGAAGATCTCGAGCTCCTCAAGAAGAAGGTGCTGGAGATAACGACGCAGCAGTAAGTACGCTGAGCGTGTAAGCGACCGCTGGTAAGTGTGAGCGAGTGCGAGCGCAAGCTAAAGAGAAAGGCCCGGAGCGATTTGCTCTGGGCCTTTTCTTTATGCGGGAGGGGACGGAGGGACCGCTGGGAACGGAGGGTCCGGAGTTTCCGGTTTGTCCGGTGTTTCCGGAGGTTCCGGTAGTTCCGGTGGGAGCTGCTCGACCATGAGCTGGGTCTTGATGTCGCGCTCTCTGGGCCTTAGTTAGAAGTGGGGCGTCAGCGCGAGGCGCGGACGAGTAAGGGACTACTCACCCTGCTGGAGGAGGGCGTTGACAGCGGTGGTGATATCGATGATGCTGACGCCACCGTCACCATCGGCGTCACCCTTGACGTGGGCTGCACGAGGTGCGAAGGGATCGTCGTCAGCAGGAACGATGTTTACGAGAGAGGAGATGAGATCAGTGTAGTAGGCTTTGTTGGTTTTGAAGACACTACCGGTCGTGGTGAAACTCATCACACCCTGGTCAGCTGTAATGACGAACTTACCGAGGAACTTCGTGGTGGGAGTCCAATAAGTATAGCCATCACCTTCCTCTACGGGAGCATTGAGATAACGTCCTGCACTCTGGAACCAGTACTGTGTCAAGCCAGTGGAAGTCAACTTGTAGGTAGCGAAGCCTGTTCCTGTATAGAGGTAAAGGTCCTTAGAATCACCAGCATAACGGAACTGGAGATTCTTATTGCTATCATCATATTCGAAGTAAACGGTTGCGTTCTTCAAGTTTTCTGCGGTAGCATCTTCAACAGGAACGAGAGCTGATCTGTAAGCTTTCTGACTGTATTGGTCGTCTGTGCTGCATACGTAGTACTTATGGCCGTCTGACATTTCAACAACGAGACGATAGGCTGTATTTCTTTCAGGAGCAACGGGTTCGAAGTCGGAGAATAGTCGGACATTATCGTAGATATTCCTGTAGCAGTATATTTCTGTATCGTATAAATCGGAATAGTTGTTTCTCGAATACAAGCTTCCAGTGATTGCATCAGAGAATGCACTTACAAATTCGGGTTCGGGATAACCTACACGGCGACCTACGTACTTACATTCCTCAATAGCAGCGATCATGTCGTAAGGAAGTGTAGCAACATCAACACCGAATTCGCTTCCTACAGCAGTGGTAAGACCCTTGGTATAGTCAGCTTCTACTGAAACAACTGCACTGCTGAAAAGCATTTTGTAGCGAACTTCATCACCTAAATTTGAGGTTAGTTCCTCATAGTTGTAATCGCCGTCATCAGATTCGGGAGCGCCAACACCGATAGCGGTAATTTCGCCTTCGGGAGAGACTTCGATAATTCCCTGGTAGTTACTACCTTCTACAATGTTGATCTTGATGTCTTTAAGTGCTTCTTCGTCAGAAGGCTGTGCAACACCATCGGGGCATTCGAAGGTGAGACTGTTGATGTCAATCTTGGCTTTTTCTCCAGGAAGCAGGAATCGGTTACTACTTTGGACATTAATATTGTAAGAGGTCAAAGTGGGAACGTCGGGGGTGCCGAGGTTGGGATAAGTGAAACGGTCGCCTTCCTTCCAGAAAGAATCATTGTTGAAGAGCTTATACTGCTCGAAGTCCTTCGTCATAACGGCCCATCTATAGTTTGTGAAGGATTCCGGGGTGATTGCAGGAGGAGTGGAAAGATCTTCAACATTGACTACGCACAAATTTCCCTGGCTTGCAGTCTCATAACGACCGATCTCAGCAAATGCGAATGCCTCGACACCGATTTCGCTCACACCACTTTCGAGAACGAGGGGCTTGTCGGTATTGACGAATCCAGCAAAAGCATAGTCAGGAATATTGACGTTGACATTGTAACCCTTATCATTAAAGGTGAAACCGCAGGGAACGTGGGTAGGACTGTCCTGATCGGTCAAAGGACGGAAAACAGGGAGACCACCCTTCTGGCTCAAGGGGTTAGCATAGTAGCTTTGGAACGTGAGGTACGTACACCAGTCTGACATGGAGGTGGGAGAGGTCAACCATACACCATGTGAATTAGAATAATAGGCAAATATTCACAAAATATGCAAGAAAACAGGGTGTTTAAGGGGGAACAAAACAAATAATAAGAAAAATAAAACAAGGATTTTGTGAATTATGGAATAAAACGGAGGTATTAATTTTAAGAATAATGGAATAAAACATAGAAAACGAATAAAACGTTTTTTTAGAGATTTTAACCTAGATCAATGATAGATTTTCACCAGATTTTGAGCTTCGAAGAAGCGACCCCTTAAAGAGCGTCCTCAAAGCGACGGATGGAGCGCATTTTTGTCAGATTTTTACCAGGATTTTAAATAAAACTTTTTTTTCTTCTTGAACGCGAAAGGCTTGTTTTTTTATTGAACACGAATTATCAGGCGCTCGGCATCTCCAAAGGAGTGACGCTTATTCGAGCAAAGCGAGTCTTAAGAATGGACCACGAATTGTCAGAAATTATTTTTTTCTTGAACACGAATTAACTCCTTTCCT
>DCGV01000089.1:1593-6669 GCA_002314725.1 Bacteroidales bacterium UBA1769 | reverse complement strand
ATCCCATGCGGCAGGATTTTTTTTTCGAACACGAATTTCACGAATTAACTCTGTTACTCTGTGCCTCTGTGTGCGAATCCCACGAATTGCACGAATCCCATGCGGCAGTCTAAGTGTGACGTTGTTACGCCTTGGAATCATTATAGTCTGCCTAAAGCAGGCGCGCTTTCGGTCATTACCGCTTTGCTCATAATTAATTGTTTTGTAATGTGTATGTTACACTCGAAAGAAAAAAGTGAAAAAAGAAGGGAAAAAGGGGGAATATTGGGGGTAGCGATTTCTGTGGGTTATAACTTTGTTATACCTTTGCAGAGTTGAAGCGAAATAGAGGGTGAGGAATTACCCCGAATCGCAGAGGTAAAGAAAGTATGATCTCCCGTTACTCGTGCTGCAAGAAAGAAATAGTGAAAACATTAATCGCCAATTTTATATGTAACGTGGGCCTGCTGTAGGCAGGCTATAGAAACCATTAACCACGAATGATCATAAATCATTTCTTACCGTAAAACATGGTGACGACGGTGGCTCCCCGCCTCCGACCTTAAAAAGAAAAATTCAATAAATCAATAATAATCTTAATAATCTAAAACAATTCAAACAAATGAAGAAAATTCTACTTTTCTTTATGGCATTGTTCGTATGCGCGAATAGTGCGTGGGCGGATGGCGTGACGCTAAATGGTAAAGCGCACACATGGACAACTGCAACAAGTGTCACAGTTGGTTCTTCTGCTCTTAACGAATCAAGTTTGTCCGCTGGCAAGAAGATTGTATTTGCCCGCAAATCAAATTCATCTAAGTATTTGACCGTAAGTAGCAATGGTCAAATTTGTGGAGCAGCAGATGCAACTGGATATTTTGCTGATGCTACTGCTAATAGTGTATTCACTGTCGGTGGTAGTGCTAATGCTTGGACTTTTGAATCTGCAGATAAAGGCTACTACTTTCCTTCGCTGACTAATTCAAATTGGGAAGCACGTTATACATCAACAACTGCTGCAACATTCAGTTTTAAAGCAACAGATGATGGTGACAATTCCTTCTTTATTAAAAGTAACGAAGGCGGAAAATGGTTTGATGGAAACAATTCAAACTTTACCGCATGGGAAGGTTCTGGAGATAATGCAAAGTATTATATTTATGAAGCAACATTGGAAGGAAAAGGAACGAAAACCACATATGAAGCATTAGGAACATTATCAAACGGACAGTATGCATATACTTCAGACGAGCAGACTGGTGCAGTCATTTTAAATACTATCCGTCTTACATTTAAATCTACAACAACAAACAACTTATGTAATGGCTATCCATTTGTTCATCTGGCAGAATTATATTTGATTGATGCAAAAGGCAAAGAGATTGATTTAAGTAAATATAAGGCTGAGGATATATTTTCATCAAATGCTACTCAAAATGGAGAAGGTACAATTACTGCATTAAATGATGGTGTAACCACAGGTGCTAACACATCTTATGACTGGTATTGGCATTCTGCGTGGATTAACGGACCTTCTGAATATCATTATCTTGAAATTAAAACTTCAGAGATTGATGCCGATCTAACAAAGTTCAAAATAGGCTACATTACACGTAATACTAATTGCGTTCCTTGTGAAATTGAACTTTCGACAACCTCAAGCTCTGTTGAGGATGATGCAGATTATATAGCAGCTAAGAAATGGATTACAGGTGAAGATGTGAAGTTTGTTGGTCTTCCTGAATATTCCTATGTAAAGGAGCTTAAGGAAGCTTTGGAAGCAGATGAACCTAATGCCTCTGAAATATATACAGCTTACAAAAATTTCACGAATAATAAGGTTAATCTTGTTGAAGGCAAGACCTACCGCATAGTTTCTGCTTACCCTAGCTTCCTGGAAAAGGGAGATAATAAGGAGAAAGCCATTTATTCTGATGGTAGCGGAATGATATGGAAAGCAGAAGATGCCACTGATGATTATTTCAAGAGCATTTGGGCAATTGCTAACATAGATGGAAATAATTTCACTATGTTCAACCTATATGATGGCAGCTATCCTCAGGCCGTTAATTCAATTGATACAAAAACCCCAGTTTCAAGAACTTCAGTAAACAATTGCATCCTAACTTCTTTTGGTGCTGGACAGTTTAGTATTAAGTCAAACGGATGTGATGCTGCTTTTCATTGTGGAGGCCATAATAAAGGAGCTGGTACTTCAGGAAATATTGTAAAATGGGATGGTGAATTAAACTCTTGCTCTGCATGGTACATTCGTGAAGTAAATGATATTGTAATGCCAGAAACTGGTTATTACCAAATTTCACATGCAAATACTTCTGATGCAAAATACATCCAGAACGATGCAAATAGCGTTGGTGCTAATGCCACCTCTAGTATTAAGACCTTCTTCAGCATTGAGAAAAATAATGATGGTACATACTACATCAAGGGTGACAATGGTATGTACATTCAATCTGCAAATATGAGTACAAAAGTATCAATGTCTGCAAATCCTGTTAAATATCAGTTTACTCGCTCAGCAGAAGGCAAATGGGATCTTCGTGCTCAGGAAGTAAATGGAACATACCAGTATCTGCATACAAACAATAATACCATTGTTGTTGGATGGAGTATTGATACTGATAATTCTAGATGGACAATTGAAAAGGTTGAAGGATATACTTTCTTCCCCGTTACATTTGCCGAAGGAACATATGATGGTGCTTCTATAAGTGTTGGTACAGAAGGCTATACTGGCAATACGACCATTTATGATGGTGGCTTCTACGCACTTGCTTCCGGTACCCCAACAACGAGCGATTTTACATCGACTTCAGCAGCATGGGATGCAACTGCAACCGTTGAAAATGGTGCTATTTCTGTTTCATTTGCTAAGAGCGAAAATGCAGATGCTCAGCCTAGTTTCATAACATTGAGCAATGAAGAATCTAACACTTATTATTATATTCGTTGCACTTCTACCACTGACCGCTATTTAAGAGCTCTTAAAGATGATTTCGTTGGACACAGCCAGAACAAGGAAGAAAACGGTGCCAGTGTTTTCCAATTCTACGATGCAGGTATTGGCGCTAATGGTTTCCAGCAGTACTACATCTATAATACAGGTGCTCAGGCTTGGGTAAGTTATAATGCCACTAGTGGTGGTGAAAAGAAAGAACCTCTGGTAGTTGAAAAGGCTCAAGCTAAAACATGGCGTATCATAGCAGATTCAGAAACCAGTATTGACGTAATCCCTGGCGATATTTCTACTAATGTTGATAATACCCAGTCTTGGAATGTTCATGGCGGATTCGGAAAGACCTATCTTGGCCTCTACGATAGAAACGATGATTATTCTTCATGGACTCCTGAAGTTGTTACTCTTGATGGTGATGCACTTGCAGCAGTTAAGAAAAATTACGTACTATACTATGCTACTAATTATGCTGACCAGAAGGGTAATCTCGGCTATATAAGCAATGAATTCTACACATCACTAACTGAATGCGCTGATATAACTGCCTTACGTGCTACTTGGGAAGGACGTACCAGTGAAAATTACACCCGTCCCGTTTCTGGACGCTATTACAAGTTCCAAGGCGTTGCAGATAAGGCACAATACATCGTTGATGCAGTTGCTTCCAATAATGTAAACAGAGTTGGTGTATCTGCAACAGACGAAAACAACATTTGGCTATATATCGATGGCAAGTTGATGGGCTATAAGTCTGGCAAGAAACTTATTAATAATGGAAATGGTTTCTTGAAACTTGCAGATCGTGGTGTTGAAGGTGTTGACATTTACTTCGAAAAGTCAAACGAAGAAGGTCGCATGCTTATTCACTATGATAGTCGTCAGGCATGGAGTAATACCGATAACTGCATTGATGCAGCAAACTATCCCAACAACGATTTAGGTTATAAGTGGGTAATTACAGAGGTTAACGAACTCCCTGTAACTGTATCCGGCGCAGGTTATGCTACCTTCTCAGCTCCTGTTGCTGTAACTGTTCCTGATAATGTTGAAGCATTTATTGCTACTGAATCTAATGGCACCTCTGTTACTTTGAAAAAGGTAGAAGGAACTGTTGCTGCTAACACTGGTCTTCTCCTTAAGAAAGAAGGTGGAGTATCTACAAACTTCACTATTCAAGAATCTGGAAACACAACAGATGGCAACCTTCTTAAAGCTGCAGTAACTGTTACTGCTGTTGCTCCTGATAATGCTACTCCATACATTCTTGCCCTTGATGATGCAGGTAAAGCAAAATTCTTCCAGCTTGATCCGGATGACAATGTTTTTGGTGGCCATAAGGCATATCTTGAAATTCCTAATGTTGATGGAAGTTCAGCAAAGTCTATCTCTATTATTTGGGGTGACAATACACTTACCTCTCTCGATTCTATCCTTAACAACACTACCGAAACTGGTATCTATGATCTCCAGGGCCGTCGTGTAAACAGCCTCGTAAAGGGTGGCATCTATATTAAGAATGGTCAAAAATTCATGGCAAAGTAATCAATAGCAAATATCATTATGAAAAAGACATATATCAAGCCCGCAATGAAATCTATTAAGCTTCGCTGTGAACATCTCATTGCAGAGTCCATTGCAATCACTGACGAAAAGAAGGGCGGTTCTTACGGCCTTTCCAATGAGCGTGATAACACTTCCTCAATGATTTGGGGTGAAGACGAATAAAAATCGTTAGGAAACGATAAAGGAGGAGGGTGCACCGATCGGTGCACCCTCCTCTATTTTTATAGGGTAAAACGGGAAGTGAAAGGAATTGATAAATGGGGGCAAATCCCGGTTCAAGGGCGGAGCCTTGGTTCAAAGAGGGTTCAAGGGTTTGTTCAAAGAGGGTTCAAAGGGGCGCCCTGTAAGGGCAAAAGTATTATTTAGCACACACACCAAGATCACCACTTTTGCCCTTACAGGGCGTGGATTACCACATCAAACCAAAACCCAGGGCGCTGCCCTGGGCTGTGGAAACCATTGCCCTTACAGGGCGCACTAACAGGCAAAGCCTTTTGAACTCCCTTGAACCAAGGCATAGCCTTTGAACCTTCTTGAACCAAGGCGAAGCCGTTTGA
>DCGV01000089.1:0-1507 GCA_002314725.1 Bacteroidales bacterium UBA1769 | reverse complement strand
AAGGCGAAGCCGTTTGAACCAAGGCTAAGCCTTGCTCCTCTACGACGCGCTCTGCCAGAGGGCGGCGAAGGTGTAGTAGGTGATGACGAGGCTGAGGAGGAGTTTGAAGCCGGTGGTGAGGAGGAAGGAGATGAAGGACAGGGCGGCAACCTTTAGGGAATGGGTTACCGCTGATCCGTGGAGGAGTTCGCCGATGAAGGCGCCGATGATGGGGCCAAAGATAAGGCCGAGGGGCATGAAGAACAATCCGGCGATGACACCGAGGATAGAACCCTTAGTGGCATAGCTCGAGCCTCCGCCCATCTTGGTGACGATGGCAGGGGCGATATAGTCCAGCACCGTCACTAATACCGTGAGAATTAGCATTACAATCAGCACGGTGAGAGAGACGGTGTTCGGGCGGCAGCAGAACACAAGGAAGAGCGCCGCAAAATTCAACGGCGGACCAGGGAGAACGGGAAGGATAGCCCCGAGAATTCCGACTATCGCTGCCACGATGGCAATGATAACGAGAATGATGAAAAGTATCGTCATAGGACATCTTATGGTTCGTCGGGGCAAAAGTACGATAATCTCTCTAATCTTCCAAATTATTTAAGAAAAATTGGGTTTTTTACGAAAAAACAGCGATTTTCGAAATTTTATTAGTATCTTTGCCGAGTTTTTGATTCTTTTATAGAATCACTTTTTGGAATATCTCCATGTTTTCCTGCCGCTGCGGCATATTCGGGAAACATTCATCTCAATGTCAAATCAACTCATCCAGAACAGATTAATATGATAAAATATGCTCTTGTAACTGGTGGATCACGCGGTATTGGCCGTGCCATCTGCATAAAACTAGCCAAGCAAGGCATTCCCGTCCTTATCAACTATCAGTCCAACGCTGAGGCTGCGGAAGAAACGAAGCGCGCCGTTGAAGAAATCGGTGGAACCGCTGAACTCCTCCGCTTCGATGTCTCAGACAAAGCTCAGTGCGAAAAGAGCATTGGCGAATGGGAAGAGGCTCATCCTGATGACTACATCGCCTATCTCGTCAACAACGCCGGCATCCGTCGCGACGGGGTCCTGTTCATGATGAGCGATGAAGACTGGCACAGTGTCCTCGATACGACCCTCGACGGCTTCTTCTATGTAACCCGAAGAGTTATCCCGAAGATGATGCAGAGAAGACACGGCGGAAAGATTGTCAACATCACCTCGCTCTCCGGCTTGAAGGGTCTTCCCGGCCAGGTCAACTACTCTTCTGCCAAGGCCGCCATCATCGGTGCCACCAAATCCCTCGCCCTCGAAGTGGCAGCGAGAAACGTCACCGTCAATGCCGTTGCTCCCGGATTCATAGAAACCGACATGACGAAGGAACTTTCTCAGGAGGAGCTTGTCCAGAATATCCCCATGAAGCGTTTCGGAAAGCCCGAAGAGGTGGCAGAGACCGTTGCCTTCCTGCTCTCCGATGCCGCATCCTACATCACCGGCGAGGTTATTTCAATTAACGGAGGTTTATATA
>DCGV01000040.1 GCA_002314725.1 Bacteroidales bacterium UBA1769 | reverse complement strand
TTCCCATCCGGCAAATAATTAACGGGTACTATCACGCTATCTCCCTTTGAGGAAGCTGCAAGGATTGCCTCTTTGCAATTCTTCTTATGGATTGTAATTGTACCTTTCTCATCCACAATTCCAATAACCTCTTCGCCCGGAATTGGGTAACAATCCTTACACAGGGCATAAGGCAGCACTGAGGAACCACGAAGGGCTTCCCGAATCCTTTTTTGCGCTTTGTAACTGTGAACTATCGATTTCCATTCAGGCTTTGGCATAATGGAATCAGCTGTCACAATCTCAACACAATCTCCACGCTTAAGTGTAGAACTGATTGGGGATATTTCACCGTTGACCTTTGCGTATCTTGCGTGATTTCCAATCTCAGTATGCAGTTCATATGCGAAGTCAAGAGCTGTCGAACCTTTGGGAAGGATTATACCTTTCCCTTTAGGAGTATAGCATATTATATCCTCATTATACAGGTCCGTTTTCAATCCTTTCATAAAGAGAGCGGCACTTTCATCATCATTTGCAATATCTTTCAACTCCTGTCTGAACTTTTCAAGCCAACCTTCACTTTGATCGTGAATACATCCCAGACGTGAGTTCCGCCTCATTCTGGAACTGGCAATATGTAATTCTTGCCAAATACCGGTACGATCAAGAAGGGTAACGTGCAAGCCCTGATATCCATTGGACTTCGGCTTATCAATATAGTTCCTGACACTTCCCGGACGTTCATTGAAATGGCTCGTCAAAATTGAGTAAATCAGAAATGCTAAATCTTTCTCTTCATAAGGTGCATTATCTGGTGTTTGAAATGTAATATGCACATAGTGTTTGTACTCTACTGCATTGAATTCGTAGCATTGGTTCTCCATCATATCCCGCCATATACTATATGGCTTTCTATACCTGATATTCACCTCCGCATTAATACCGCGGTCACAAAGGATCTGCTTTATTTCCTTAATGAAAGCATCTGTCGCTTGATGTGTGGACATCCTGTCATCTTCAATCTGTCTAGAGAGTGCAGAATATTGCTCAGGACAACGGAACGAAAATGAGAGATTCTCCAGTTCTGATTTCACCGCATATAATCCAAGCCTGCCAGCCAATGGTGCATAAAAGAAATCGGTTTCGCCAGCTATCTTCATTTGCTTGGCAGGTTTCATACTGCCAAGAGTGCGCATATTATGGAGACGGTCACTGAGTTTTACCAACAGGGCACGTACATCATAGTTTACCGACTGAAGAATCTGACGATAATTATCAATCTGCTTCGAAAGTATGTAATTATCTTCCTTTTTCTTCGTTACGACATTCACCAAAAAGGCAACATCCTCGCCGAACATTGTGCGAATATCATCAATAGAATACGAGGTGTCTTCGACGACATCGTGCAAAAACGCTGCACAAACACTGCTTGCATCAAGCTCAAGTTCTTCAGCAGCTATAGCTGCGACTGCTATCGGATGAATGATGTATGGCTCACCCGTTTTTCTAGTTTGCCCTTTATGTGCTTCCGCGGCCAGTTCGTAGGCTGCCTTGATGAGTTGCAATTCCTTTTCATTCACACGAGCGGACATCACATCAAAAATATGTCCGGCAGATCTTTTGATGATTGTTTTCATAAGCCTGTTATTTTGCCTTGTTTTCTAACGTTTATTGCGAATTCTCTTTTTATAAGAAAAACCGGCAGCTACTTTAGAGTAACTACCGGTATAGAGTCATTTTAATGGTAAAATATATCAGTAAGAAAAGTAAGGAAAATAGGAATCCGAAGTTGTATCCTCAATTCTATTACTATTGATAATAACACGCCTCATCCAATTTTTCCATTAACTGTTTATAGGTATAATCTGAAATCATTTCCTCTCCTCTTGCTTTATCAATGGCATCATGTATTTTCTGTCCTGTTGATCTATCAAATCCTCCATGGTCGGAATCATATTCGTAAGTGCCATTGATATGAATATGACTGTAATACAAGTCATTTTCAAGTGAAGAAGCTTTGCGGTCGCGTATGTCTGTATAATAGTCCCCTAAAAATGAAGGCTCGCATTGATTCTGCTCATCAGTAGAAATATCCATAATTGATGAATCTTCGTCAACAGAAGGCGTCAAAAATTCGTCCTCAATTGATGTGTCAATTGAGGAATCTATTATATTATCGTCGTTGATGGTATAATACTCCTGCTGATCTCCATCAAAGTTATAATCAGTATCTTCCATTAAATAATAATCTAATTCCAGAAATCGTTTTGCTATTTTTATTTCTCTGCATCGTCAATTTTAAGTATTACGATATCATCCTTTTCTTTTACTTGTTCTAAATCTGAATCGCTTAAATAATCAAACTCTACATCATTAATTTTTGGACATGGAATTCCCATAGTATATTGTGGGGAATTTGAATCATCATCTTGGGATAAAGAATCGACTTCGTTCTTTGCCGCTTTAACAATCTTGATAAATTCATCTATTATGGGCATACTCTTTTATAATTTTACGTTTATTGATTTCTTCTCTTTTTCCCATATCTTTTCTGAAAGATATTTCAATTCTTGCTCACATTTTGGGCAAGTACCAACACAATTCTCAACGACATTGCATTGTACTGTCTCGTATGGGATTGCATTCGCATCTGCTATTAGTTGTCTTACTCGCTTTAGAACTTCGCATACCACTTTCCCGTGTTTTGACGAAGTTCTGCTATAAACTTCTTGCTTATTGATGGAATAGTCAAACACATCAATATAAGATAACCCCTGGGCCTTGATTTTCTTTACAGAACTGTCAATGTCAGCTTTTGTATTATACTCCTTTATTTTTGGAATTCTAACAGTAATTTTCCCCTCAAGTCCATTATCAATCATTAATTTTAGATTTGAACAAACCATCTCGTTTGAATGCCCAGTATAAGAATTATAAATCGAAGGGTTCATATCCTTGATATCGACGAAAAAATGATCAATTTGCGTCATCACTTTTTGGACACTTTCAAGAGGGACGTTCAAAGATGTTTCAACATTTATTTTCCAGCGCCCTTTGCAAATTTTTGCGAACTCGCTGATAAAATCGGAATATAACAAAGGTTCCCCTCCGCCGAAAGTGACTCCACCGCCGGTTGCACGAAAATACAGGTCATCACTCATTAGTTTGTCAAACAACTCCTGCGGAGTGAACCACTGCGAAATGGAGGATTCATCGTGACACTCATCATTAATACAATATCGACAATGAAGAGTACAACCATAAAGTGCCACGAGCGAAACCACGCCATCTCCATCAGATAGTATACGATGCCTGCTCACTGACATTGTCGGTACCTTATGAAAGGTCATCTTCTTCATCGTCATTATTAAATAATTGTTTTATTTCGTCATACGACGGAATACCCCGTAATTCTTCAGATTTTATGAGGATATCTTTTAATAATCTCTTTTCTTCGTCTGGAGGCAACATACCCATAGTCCATAATTCTTCTGATTCATTCTGGGAATCGTCCGTTGATTTCAAATCTGGTTCGCTATCTAGAATTGATATTTTAACGAACTTCGAGAAATCTTCTATTAGAGCCATTATTATCTATTTTAAGATGCCGCTTTGCTCTATTGACTCAATCAATTCATCAGCACGTCTAATGGCTTCTTGTGCCTTTTCATCCATCATTTCCTGATATGCCCGAGCCGGATCGTCGGAATGAAGGACTTCGCTCAATTCCTTGTCTGTATAAGAATGAAGACGAGAATCATCCAGGATATTTATTGCAGTAATTTCATCAAAACCAGCATCTATGAGTTCGTCATGTGTAGGGAGTAAGAAAGGGTCTTCAAATCCCATTTCAGCCCCTTCAAAACTAGGCGTTTCCTCCAAGATGTCATTATCCGTGGCTATTCCATCAATTGAAACTGCACAGAATTCTTCGGGTAATAAAACTTCCTTATAGATGGTGCAATATTCCTTTCAAATCTGATTTTTACTGTAAATAATTCACGGATTGAAACATACATCTCCTAATTTAAAGGTGAGGATGCACCATTCTTTTGAGAGCACTTTCGATTTGATACCCCCAAAAACTATGTCAGCGCTACCTTCTCTCCGCCCTCCCGATATCTTTAACTCCAAACGTCAGCACGTAGTGCCGGGCGCCGCCTTGTTCATAGAGATACAGGCGGAAGA
>DCGV01000009.1 GCA_002314725.1 Bacteroidales bacterium UBA1769 | reverse complement strand
TCGAGGTGGCGGCCGCCACCTCGATGATGATGGCTATTATCCTATTAATTGTTGCTAATTTATTATTATTAAATTATTTAAAAGGGAATTTCTCCATAATATTTGCCAATTATAGGCCATTCTTCGAGATTTTCAGGTTTTTCGCTGTAAAGGAGTTCCTTTACGGTCTGTAGGAGCGCTTCTTGCTCCTGCTGGATAATACCCTCTATCTCTTGACGCTCATTAGGAGCAAATTCCCTCTGTTTGAGAGTTTGTTTCAACTCCACAATCCTTCGTACTATGTTATACAAAGTTCGGTAATATAAGCTAGTCATCATTATTTCCTCCTTCCTCCTTCTGTTTCAAAAAACCAGAACGATTTTCCATTCTGTACGAAGATCCAGTCAGTTTGATGACGTCACATCTGAAAAGAAGTCTGTCTAACAAAGCCGTTGCAAGCACTTCGTCTTGAAGTACTTCTACCCACTCCGTAGGTGCCTTATTGGTCGTGATAATAATCGATGTCTTCTCATGTAATGTATTGACAAGGTTGAAGAACGATATTGCCTCTTCTTTTTTCATCGGCATCAACATAATATCGTCAATCGCAACAAGAGAACATTTTGTTAGATTATTGTATGCACACATGGCTGACGAAGACACGTCTTTCATTCTGAGGATTTCTATTAGGTTATCCATAGTGATGAACTGTGCCTTATATCCGCTCATAACAGCATCCCGCACCAGACCAGAAGCCATAAGGGTTTTACCTGTTCCTGATGGACCCATGAAAATGATGTTGTAAAGTTGATCGAGCCATACAAGTTCTCGGAGTTGTTTGAATTGGTATTTTGTCAGTCCTGAACTGTGATTGAAATCAAACTTATCCAGGTCACATGCTTTGGGCAATTTGGCTTTACGCATACGACGTTTCAAATCATTCAACTGACGAGTGTTGACTTCGAGTTTCAAGATGTTGAGCAAGAAGTCCAAGTAAGATGGTTTGTCTATCTGAGCATTATGTATAATCTCTGAGCAGTTGCCCCTGAGATTACTGAGGCGCAGCACTTTTGCATAAGTGCGTATTTCCTCTATATTGGAATTCTGTATTGCCATAACTATTCTCCTTCCGAATCGATTATAGTACTGTACTCGTTGATGGACCTCTTGTCAGGAACCAGATCCTTATTGCTAGATACGGAAGTTTGAATCGCTAATGATTCTGCCGTCAACATCTCACCTTTAAGTTCTGTAACCATCCGGTCCGATGTCGTCTTAGCTATTTCTACCATCGTATTGGCGTTATAGATCTGTCTCTCCAAGAAACAAGCAAGAAGTTTGTCGGATGTTGCCCTGTCGTAATCAGTAAACAATACCGCCATGGCTTGTACCGTTTTTCTATAATATCTCGGCCTGTCAGTCTTTATCGCTGATAGTAACTGATTGATAGGGGATTCTTCATTATGCTGATTGAAGTATTCACGCAAAATGGTCTCTGATTCCATGATTATACGACTCTGCATTGAATTGATACCGTCTTTGCTAACATTCTGACCTTTTTCATGGCAGATTGGATACGAGATAATGAGGCTAGAGTCAGAAGGTTTATATATCTCCAAGACATCCCTGTCCATATCTACCACAACCAGTACTTTTGTTCCTTTGTGTTCATATGTTCCTTTGGGAAGATTATAGAAGTTACTACGATACAACAAAGTGTTGTCCTTTCTGACAGTATACAGTTTTGCGTCCGATTCGGGTTCTTCTATCTGCACCGTATATGGAAGCAGATATTTTTGTTCTTCCTTGAACTCTTCAGTTGGCACGAGTTTTGTAGCGCTGTGCACCTTGCCATTGCCTGTACGGCTCAGCCAGCCGATGACTTCCTCGTTGAGGCAGGATAGATTCACATATTTCCTTCCAAAGATGAAATTCTGCTTAACATAGCGAATAACATTTTCAATACGACCTTTGCTCTGGGGATCATACGCCATACAGAAGATTGGCTCAAAACCAGCCTCTGCAACGTATTTAGCAAACTCTTCTGTCATGATATAATCACCATAATTTTCTTTGAACAGCATCTTCTTATCTTGGTCATATACCACAAATTTAGGCATCCCACCAAAATAGTTAAACGCAAGATGATGCGCATATGCCGTTGTTATTGCTGTGAACGGAATATTCTGAAAATAGACGAACTTGTAACGGGAACGCATGAGTACCATAGAGAAAAAATAGACTTTTACAGCGCGACCTTCAACAGTACGCATGATTTTCTCCCCGAAGTCTACTTGCGCTTTCTCGCCATACTCGCAATCGGGAACACGGCACATTTGACGCGTGGATATCGGCATCTTAGGAATGCCTTCTTCCTCTCGAATTCGCATTACATAATTGTACACTGTTCGATCGCTGACATATGGAAGATCTGGATAGTTCTCCTTCAGATGATCTAGAATCTGAGGGCATGAGAGAGATGGCTCCACACGGAGGTCTTGTGTGATAAAATCACGGTAGGAATCAAGTTTACAAGGACGGGCTTTTAATGCTTTTGAAAGATAATTTTGAAACTCATCCTTGCTCATCATTAGGTACCGATGTACGGTATTTCTACTGATGCATAGTGAACGCGAAATTTGCGCTTGACTAAAATGCTTTTGTGATAAAGTGTTAATTTTGTACCACATTATGGCATCATTTAAGTGTTTTGAAACTTTTTGATTCATAATGATAAGTGTTATTTTTAGGATAATAAACCACCTAAATTTAACACTTATTTTTTTGTGCCAACCATGCGGAGGAAGGTTGATAGGCCTGCTCAACCTTAAATTGCCGAAAATTGCTTAGTTAATATTTCCGATTTCTGCTTTCTTTAAATTTCCGATTTCCGCTCATGCAAAGTTACCGCTT
>DCGV01000017.1:5230-6343 GCA_002314725.1 Bacteroidales bacterium UBA1769 | reverse complement strand
ACGGAAATGACAATGTTTCCCTGAAGGGTGAGATCCTTCTGGGCTTTCATAAACTCATCCTTGAAGCGGGTACTCCCGCAAAGGGTTATGACTTTATATTTTCCTACCATGTCTGAAATGATAATTCTCCGTTCTTGAATACCAACATATCCGTCATGGATTCTCCGGAGGGTGCTTTGTCGATTATTGGATAGTCACTGAGGTTGATCTCACCGTCGTACATGAATACGCGACTCATGCTTCCTTCCTTGAGATCTTCTCCACCTTCATTTTTGATGTGCTTTATATCCAAATTGTCAAGAACGACAACTACCGGTTCCGGCTTTTCTTCTGAGAAAGCGATAATACGATTCATTGCTCGTTCTGTGTTTGAATCGGGGTCCCATCCTTCAAAATGGATTTTTCTTGCACCTTTAATTAAATAATGAGAAATCATTCCTATTTCTCCAAATGCAAAGGATCTCTTTGCATAGCCCCAAGCCTGCCAATCCCAATTGGTCAGATACAATCCGTCATATTGCCATTGCTTCCTGCCATTGAGACGTAATTCATTTAGGGAAACAGCACCATATACGCTATGATACAAATCATCATTGAGTATTGTTTTAAATTTTTCGATCTCACGAACCATTATGTATCTTTTTGCTTTATCGCTATACTCGTTGTGATAATTGTCTAGGGAGTATGGTTTATAGAATTGCCACAGATAATCCAGAGACTTTAGGATACTTTTCTTGAATGCCTTGACTTCATTTTGAGACATTCGAAGAATTCTGGCATCGGTGCCGTGGAATAGGGTAGGGACAGACATGTTCCCTACTTTTTGAAATTTTCAATGTATGACACACCAAGCTCTTTAGTAAGTTTGGTTTGCTCTGAATTGAAAGCTCTTTCTGTTACAAGGATAGCATCTATACAATAGCTTCCAGCTTCCACTTGCCTTAAAGCTTTCAAGATTGCCTTATACTTCACGCATTGGAATATGCCTCGGACAATGTCATCATCAGAAGAAATTGAAGATTTCACTTCAACGGCAATGTGTCGATTATCCCGTGTTTCAAAATATATGTCCAAACGATCGCCGGACGGTAAAGAATACTCAGTTTGTTTGAA
>DCGV01000017.1:0-5042 GCA_002314725.1 Bacteroidales bacterium UBA1769 | reverse complement strand
GGCTTTCTCATTCAATCCAGCGACGAAAATTAGCTTTTCTTCCTTTGACATACTGTCGTATGTCGTATAGACATATGAGAAACCTTCAGAGGGGAGACCTGTTTGGGAATTCTTGCACAGTGCATTCAGGGTGGGAATGTTTTCTTCTGTTTGTTTTCCAAGTTCCCTCATTACATCATCAACATATCCCAACTGCTTGCCGATTCCAGAGAATTTGGCGTACCCAAGCTCCTTAATGATGTCATTGTATGTGTGGTCTACAATGCCATTTTTAGCCCATCTTATAAGTATTGGGATAATCTTGCTTACGAGTTCCCTTGACTTGGGTTGTGATATTGTATTGTTGATGATTTCCGTTGTCATCTTAGCTATTTGAATAATTCAACTTTCCAATTAAGATTGAGAGAGTCGCTGATTCTTTTGAGGAATTCTTTCTTCATAATGTTGTTGGAGTGGGTAATGACGTAAACACCAGGCAAAACTTCCACTTGGGTGCTCCCGTATTTCTTATCCTTTGTCGTTGAAACAAGTTGTACTTTACAACATATGATATTCAGTTCTCTTACCTTGAGAGGTCCAGCCTCAATAATAGCATTGACAAGAATCTGCGCGGCGTTATTTCCATCAATAGTTGATCCATCCTCTCTAGTCACGCGAAGAGTAGTTTTTGGATCCCTTTTTCCTGTTTTTATTTGGGTTCTCGTTCCGTGTTCAACTTCTGGATCAGGGGTAAGTTCGATGAAGTCTTCTTTATTGTAAATGCCCGGTTCTCTTGAAATACGAACACGTACTGAAGCTCCCGGCACATAATCCACTACAAGAGTCAAATCACGTTGTATCTGTCTCAACGTGGGTTCAATCTTTTCCTTGACTACCGGAAGAATTTCTTTCTTGATAAGAGATTCTTCAAGTTCCGAAGTTTGCTTCAAGACATCGTCGGGAAGTTCAATGCCGAGTTCTTCCAGATTTTTGATTGTGCTGTATAGTTTTTCTAATATAGTCATGTTTGTTTAATCAGTATTAAGTGATGAGATGCCCTCAATTAAGGATACTTCGGAATCATTGAGATTATATAATTTATAGACATATTTGTCAATCTCATGCTCAATTTCTGAAATATCAGCCAAAGGATCATTTTGTTTAATTTTGAGTATTTGTTCAAACAATTGACTGATTTGACGGTCATTCTCTCCATCTGTTTTTATTGGCATCATCATAATAGGTTCTTTGTCAATTTGTAAAACATCTCCCTTTACTTTACCTCTTAATTTGAGCCAGAATTCCATTAGTTTTGAGTTGAATAATCCTGTTAAAAATTTCATATCAAAACGTTCCGTCTTAATAATGTAATATGCGGCAGATAAATAGCAATCAAAACTTGAGTATGAAAAGCATGGCTTCCCTGAACACATTCTTAATGATGCTATTTTTTCACCACGGAAAAACCGTTCTTCTCTTGAACGATGTAATCCATATGGACGATTATCAGACGTTATAACTTCTTGATAACGATCTAAATGCTTTTTTATAGTTGGATATTTAGTTATTGTTTCAGGATTTTTGAATTTCGAATCTGTATATATAATCCAATACTGGTTATTTATATTCGTTACATATCGCAGAGTTTGTTCAGAGAAATAATATGGCTTTATCAATCCCTTTTCTTCTTCAGGAAGATTTAAATCGTTCAATTCTTGAGAAGATAATCCAAAGATTCCAGATCCAATAACAAGAGAAGAATTCTTGTCATGCATTTTCTTATTGACAAAATCAAAATGAGAATGGATACCGTTTGTTGCTTCATTAGAATTGAGATAATGGGCATTATGAGATATTTTATTTAATAAAGTATCTCTTTTGTCCGAGGCAAATGTTAAGAGCCTATTAACTTGAATGTTATAGTTAATTGTTGGTGTTAATAAGTCACAAACCGAACGATCTTTATTTAGAATTCGTAAAGCATCCTTTTTGCACGGCTGCTCTAGAAATAGTTTACGATAATCAAATACATATGTATTCTCATATTTTTCTTTTTTAAATAACATTATCATTGTCTGGATAGAAGCACTATCACCGAACACCATATATTTGTCAAAATCTATCATTATACAAATTTTTGTATCAGATAGAATTTTGTTTCTTAATTTCTTCGCACCTGCATTTGTCGTCCAATTGTTCTGAGCAATAAAGCAGAGATGCCCCGATTGCTTTAGTAAATCTATTCCATGGCAACAGAAGCCATACCATAAATCCATTTTTCCCATGTAGTAAGGGGAACTATCGCGAAAACCAATAAAGGCAGTAGAATTAAAATCTTCTTTTATGTATGGTGGATTGGCAATAAAAATATCGAATCCGCCACTATTAAAAACATCAGCAAACCATGTGTGCCAGAGAAAGAATTGGGAATTAGCCTCAATGTTAATATTAGACATGTTAAGGCTATTTTCGCCATATCGTCCTCTATGACTATACTCATTTAGTTTTTCCTTAATTAGCTCGGAAATCTCAACTTTCAAATCATTCTTAATTGTATGCTCATCACTATCGAAATACAATTTTAGTAATTTGGACAAACGCTGTTTGAAATCAATTTCTTCCCCCCATGTAATTGTGCCTTCCTGTTCATCCAAGAGATGACTAAGATCCACACCATTGTATTGTTCCAATAGAGAATTTCCCTGCATAATCTTGAAATCAAGATTCGGTAATGGAGAAGGTTCTTCTTCATCTACAACAAGAGAAAGCCAGAAACGGAGACGTGCTATGTCCACGGCACCTTTTTCAATATCAACCCCATATATATTGTCGCGGATGATTTCACGTTTAATATCGGCTCGACCTTTTTTATCACCGAAAATGGCTTCCTTACAGCGGACAAGTTCATTTAATAGCCCAATGGGGAATGCTCCCGAGCCGATAGCTGGATCACATATTTTAACAGACAGGATAGCATCAAGAAGTAAATCTTTCTCTGATTCAGATAATTCTGCTACAACAATATCTGGGTTATGAACGAACTTTCTTAACTTTTCTTCTTCGTATCCAGTCTTTGTATTGAGATATGCTATCAATGATTCCTGGCACATGTATTTAACAATCTCCTTAGGAGTGTAGAATGCGCCTTTATCTTTATTGTCTTCCAGAAGGTTTTCAAAAATCTGGCTGAGCATTTCTGGGTCAATGCCTACCTGGGCTTCATTAGGATCATTCTCGTCAATGGTGAAATTGTATTCCGAGAAGAATTCAAGAAGATCGGAGAAAAATTCAGCCGGGAATCTTACGATAACCTCATCCTCTTTGTTCTTTTCAAATAGTCCACCATTCAGATACGGTATTCTAACTTTACCGACAACTTTCGTGTCGAAAATGTCTCCGGAATCGCGTCTGTCAGTATCAATTGCATCAAAGAATAACGGTTCAAGGACTGATTCGAGGAAGTCATCTTTCTGTTCGGCCGAGGCCTTTACAAACAGGTTTCTCATGAATTGTTCGTCTCCGTTTCCCCACTTTTCGCCAACCGGAACTCCCAACCATCCTTTTTTCTGGACGAAGTGCATAAGTATGATACGTCCAAGTGTAAGCTTTACATAATCGCGAACCGCCTTGTCTTTATTCCCGAATGCCGCATAATAAACCGGGTGTGGTTCGTGGTTGGTCTTCTCAACGAACTTGCCTCCTTCTTTAACAAAACGTTTGCCTGTGATGTATTCCACGAATCTCTCATAATGATTCTTGTATTTTCCAAAGAATTCTTTTGAGAGTGCTTCAACGTCGAAAGCAGTCTGAATATCCTTAATCGTAATTATTTGATTAAGGTCAGCAAGCTTTTGAAAGTTCTGTGCAGCTGTTCTACATGATTGACTAGGACCTAAAAGGAAGGTGTAGCGCTTCGAATCGGTGAATTCATTTTTATCCTTGAGTTGGCAGAATGTAAACCTCCAGTCCCATTTGGTGTCATTATCATAATGGATAAGCATGAAAGAACCTGAATATGTATCCATTACCCTGCGAATAACAGCTTGCACACCCACGCGATTCTTTTCCATCATAAGACGGTCAGATACGGTAATGTCAAAAACTTCGATTGGAGTCAAGTCAAGGTTGATTGTTCCGCATCGAATAATACTGCGAATACCCGTTTTCGCAGCTTGTCCTCGCAGCTCTTCGGAATCGAGCAGTTCAACATCCCAGGCACTCTCATAATTGTCTTCGCCAAATATTGGGAAGATTATGTTCTCCAGGAATGATTCGTGACCTTGATATTTTTGACTTAGATATGACTGATAATCCATGATGATGTTATTTTGCTAATCCGATATATACAAATGGTTTCCCCGTAAGTTTCTTCTGATCTTCCACCAATTTTTCTATTGCTGATGAAATAATCTGATCTATCTCGGTTTGAGACAGACTGAATAATACATTCTCGTCTCCTAACTGAGAGTCAATCCAAATTACCTTTCTGATGATGTCTGGATTCCCTTTCCTGATAAGACGATCTGCTGCAATAAGGAGGTTTCTTGAATCTTGTGATAGGGAAGTACTTTCGCATAGTTTTGCAATGATTCCTTTCGCTTTAGTTGCCGGAGCATTCCTAGATGCAGCGGTATTCATTCGTGAAAGGTATTGACCAAATGCGCGGATGGCTGAAGCACTGCTAACATCCCAATCAGATGGGAGATCTTCTGCAACAGCATCTGTTGGAACGGCAAATTCCTTATACATTTCAATGCCAGGAATTACTCTTGCATCGCCATCGGGTGAAACCTTAACAAATAGTCCACTCATTGTTTCTGTCTTTACAAGGTAATATCTTGCTCCGCTTGTCGCTACGGCAAGTTCCAAGCCGCTATCAGTATTTTTGATGTACTCATATCGCTCTGGATTGTTCCCTTTAAACTGACGTAGTTCGTAAACGTATTTCTCAAAAGGAGATTCCTCGCCATTTACTACTGTATTGAGATCATAATTCTTAACTTCCTCGTCTTCAGTAAAGACTTTACTGTCTTCTCCAAATAGTACGTGGAATGATTGAAGCT
>DCGV01000022.1 GCA_002314725.1 Bacteroidales bacterium UBA1769 | reverse complement strand
CTAAAAATTGGGGACTATTATAGAACCAAGCAAGAGCCTTTTCACTATGCAAAGCGTCCAACGCTGCAAGATGGCAAAATGATTGCTTAATACCCTCATTATACCGACCGGACTGGCGGCCATATACACGAACTTCGTATGCAATTGAGTTCCAACTACGATCGACATAGTATTTGTCCGGGGTGATATAGGAATCTGAGAGTTCTGCTTTGCCATGACTCATATACTCAAGGAACTTCGATTCTATAAAGAGAAGTACGCGCTTCCCATAAAGAGAACCTTCCAAGACAACATCCATATTTGCAGGATTGCTACGGCAAGAGAGGGTGCGTAACTGCACCTCAAAATATACTTTGGTATAGCAAACCCCATCCCACTCAAACGGATGTTGTTCGTCAATCCAACTAAAGAAGTTATAAGATAACATGGATGACGAATGTACGGCAGCAGCCTTGGATTCAAGTTCGCTACCCGAACCATGGTTGAACATAGCTTGATGTTCTGGCTTCATGCTATGATTATACACATTATCCAAATACGACGGGAAATATCCTTGTCCGTCAATCTTGTCTTGCCCATAAATAGAGCGTAAAGCGAGTTTTAAGTTTGCCATGATAAAATTTAATTCATAAGGAGAGCAAAAATTGCATCTGTTATCTGTGTTGAGATACCAATCGAAGGATTAGTTTGAACAAGATGAGAACTCTGCATATCATCTTGTGCGACATCCTCGTCATCAAGGATGACATAATGAGTATAATCCGGATGTTCATCCAACCATTGCTGAATTTCAGCCCCTTTCAGTTTGGGGCCGGGCATTTCACCTCGCATCATCATTTCGTTTGAAGCGTCAGATGGTGTAATGCCGAAAATTCGACCAGGGAGACCACGATCACGCCACATCTCACGGAGCGTACCCAGACCAAGCATCTTCCACGAAGAAGAAATAACAATAGCAGGATTAGCAGACTCAATGATACGTTTAAGCTCGTGAACAGATGCGGGATCAAACAAGTCTCCAAACTCGTCTCGATATGGAGAGTTCCCGGTATTCAGCACGCCGTCAAAGTCAAGGAAGAGGACTGATTTATTTTGACTATTTTCTTGCATTAGTTCCAATAACGAGTTTGAAGGTAATTGATAAGATCCGCAAATTTTCCATCTTCTACAAGAGGTGATAATAGTGATTGTGGATCAATCCTAAGATACAAGTTTGGGTTATTAAGCATATTTTTCCATGCAATCTCCATGTCTTGACTTACGCATTTATAATGTTTACAGAGCAAGTCTTTATTGGCAGATGGAACGATATGCAAATGAAGGTATTTTGATGCGTTATGCCATTTTTCTGGTTCACATTGAATTATCTGTTCTGCCCATAATGTTTGGCGCATCAACTGATAAAACGGCTCCTGATAATAGATTGAGCCTTGAAGTCTATCCAAGGATTTCAACTGAACCGATTCGCTAATCAGATGATTATATCGAGACATTCGCTTTTGCCCCCGTCCATTGCTACCCTTAGGTTCATGAGGACGATCTTCAGTGGATTTATCCTCCGAGTTATAAAACTCAGTATATTTCCACTCAATTGGAATTAACCATGTTTCATCGTCTTTACGTGCCATCATCAGTGCATCTACTGATGTACAATTAGAGCCACGTGTAACAACCTGCTCATTAAGGTGATCTATGCAACTGACCGCCTCAAAAGCAATATACTGAGGATTCTCATCCAAAGAACGAGGTATAGGCAACACTTCGTCAAAGTATAGCTCAGTTGCGTTATTGAGCAATTCCAGCAAGACATTCGGATTGCTACGCAAGTAGAACAAGTGATTAAGGCAAGCAATTTGCGAAGACAATACATGGCCCGAAGGCGCATCTCCGCTCCACCAGTCTATGTGATTCGATTTAAAATACTCCACAACTTCTTCACGAATAGGAGCATAAAGGTTCTTTGTGCCATCCTGTAATATGAAGGGACGGGATTTTCCACGATAAAATGCTCCTCCTGGAGTATTCTCAAACCATCCAGATGTCACCAATCCGACTTGAATTTCTCGTTGAGTTTCTTGATATATTGCCATTATAGTAATTATTTTCTATTTTATAGGGTCACCACAAAAGTCCTTGCGACGACAAGTCTTGCAATGGCGGCCAATCCATACGTTATCAAACTGCGTCATAGCAGCATCAATGAAGCCCGGCTCGTCGGTCAAGAAACCTGCTTCAAAGTTACGCTTGCCATCTGATTTCATACCAATGCCAGCACCGGTCAGATTGGCACTACCTACATAAGCGAGTTCACCATCCATGATGATCATCTTGAAATGAACGCGAGGGCAAAGAACACGCTCCAAACCGGAGAAAAGAACAGGATACTTGTCAAAGTCCTCTCGGAAGTTTGGACCAGGTTCTTTGGCATGGATGAGACGAACTTCTACACCACGCTGGATGAGTTTAGCCAACACACCCAAGAGAGGAACCTTTTTATCTCCACGCACACCGAGCCGACCAGCAGGAAGATCCATGTAGAGGTCTTTGATGTCGGCTGTTCCTATCCACAAAGAGTGCTTGACCTGCGGTA
>DCGV01000025.1 GCA_002314725.1 Bacteroidales bacterium UBA1769 | reverse complement strand
AGACTGCGTTCGCAAAGAGTAAAACCAAAGAAATCCACATTCGCCATGAGCATCCAGAGCAGATTGATGTTGCCGAGGATGCATTTGAAGAAACAGCAGAGAATTGCACTCTTTTCGTTCCTATTGGCACAGGGTATGCTTATCGTCATCATCCTGTGTTTGGACAATTCAAAGAAGTGAAGATTGAAAAATAATATAGCAAAAACGATTAACCATTGCTTGAGAAACATTTTGTCCAAATGCAATAACTAACAACTATATGATGTAATTATGACAGCAGAAGAAAAAGAAAGAGCCATACGCTCTATTGTAGAATCATCGGTAAAGACATTTGCAGGTGCATTCTCAGAAAAACACTTATCCCAACTTTCAAATTCTGAAGGTGTTATTAATTCAAAGATACACAATGTTTTCATAGCTGCATTGGGTTCCGAAATTCAATACTACTCTGCACTATGTAGGTCTCTTGATAGTAGCCTTGGAAATATGCTTGAGGCTATGGCTATAAGTATAGCCAAACTCAATTACGTAGTAACCCAAGAAGTCGAAGGCACTCTCTACCAAGAACAGACTGATTACATTGCCGAACTACTTGAGAAATATAAAAGCAATGATCTAAAACCTCAGAATGATAAGAAAGACTATTTGGGTTTATCTTCTAGATCTGAGTATAAGGGTTCAAGAAAAAACAAACGCCACATTAGCGATTATTATTTACGCGACATCGAAAGCAATATGCATTATTTGATAGAATTAAAGATTGGTGGCGACTTGGATAATAAAAAAGCACGTTCGGAAAAGGAAGCTTTGTTGGAACAATATTGTATACTATGCAATACCTTAGGTTCTGAGGAGAATGTGAAAATATATTTTGCCACAGCATATAATCGTTTTGGTGAAGGTATGCCTTGGACACAAGGACGCGTCCTTCAGTTTTTTGCAAAAGATGAATTACTTATTAGTGCTGACTTCTGGAATCTTGTATGCAAATATGATAAGGGTTACGACATTGTACTTGATGCTTATAGAGAGTCTGCACACTATATAATAGATGCACTTAATGATATTAAAGATGCATATTTGCCTGAAGAAAAATGAAAGATCCTAATTGGCGCAAATGTATTTTGAGAGCAGACAGCAGGAATGTGATAAAACGTATTCCCGACAACTCTATTGACTTTATTCTTACTGATCCACCATACAATTTAGGAAGACATTCAACTGGTAATATTCCTTTGCCTGGACGGACACCAATGAATAATGATGTGGCAGACTGGGATATGATTGAATTTAATCCTGAAGAGTGGGCTGATGAGTTTATAAGGATTTTGAAGCCTACTGGAAACCTCTTTATCTTTACTTCTTATAACCACTTAGGCCGTTGGTATAATTGTCTTGACCATAAGTTTGATACATCAAATTTCATGATATGGCATAAGACAAATCCAGCGCCCAAAATTTTCAAGGCGGGTTTTCTGAACAGTTGTGAAATGATTTTTACATGCTGGAACAAAAAACATACATGGAATTTCATATCGCAGGCAGAGATGCATAATTTTTTGGAAAGTCCTATATGCATGCGGCCAGAACGTTTGGCAAATCCAAAGCATCCCGCACAGAAACCAGTGTCTATTCTTAAGAAGATGATTGAAATTGCCTCAAACAAGGATGATATCATATTTGATCCATTTATGGGAGTCGGTTCTGTGGGTGTGGCTGCTATGGAGTTAGATAGGCGATTTATCGGAGTTGAGATTGACAACAATTATTTTGAAGCTGCAGGAATGAGAATTAATGTGGCTTTTTCAGAGCAAGAAAGAAATCACTATATGAAAGAGAATAAAACATACAACATTCAAGAAGCTGAAAACACAACTATGGCGAATGAAAGCGTAGTTGCAACATATCAATCCAATTTGTCGGATTTTGATAATTTTTTCAATAAAGAAAAGACATATTCAGAATCGAAACATATGATTTCAACAGGCTTACCACCAATAATCAAATGGCCAGGTGGAAAAGAAAAAGAATTGAAGTATATATTGCCAAATACCCCACGTTTTAAAAGATTCTTTGAACCATTTGTAGGTGGGGGGTCTGTCTTTATGGCTCTAAATGCAGAGCAATATTTTATTAATGATTTATCTACAGAATTGGTTTCTCTATATAACAACATTGCAAGCCATAATAATGAGTTTTATAGAATTATCGAGATGATGGATGCTGCGTGGAAAAATGCCGTAAAATTTTTCCATGCCAATCCTGTACTGGTGAATAACTATAAAAAATATAGAGAAGAGAATATCGATGAAAAGGAATTGAAATCATTTGTGCATAATTTTTGTGCAAGTCACAAAGATGACATCTTGGATATCATTGGTGAAGAAATGTCTTCTCACACATGCGTGCTAATGAAAGAGATGGAAAAAAATCTTTATCGTAAGATGGTTAGAATGCACGAATTGGAGATGCAAAAACACTTGCTTCCAGAAGATGATTTGCTGGACAATATTGAAACGGCAATTAAGAGTGCTGTTTATATGAATTACCGCAATTTGTACAATCACAAAGATAATTTGTCGAAAGAATTGCAATGTGCTCTATTCTTTTTTCTTAGAAATTATGCATACAGTGGAATGTTCAGGTATAGCAGCAACGGAGAGTTTAATGTGCCATACGGAGGTATAGCGTACAACAGCAAATTGTTGGCCAAGAAATTGGGTTATTATCGTTCTGATGAAGTAAGGGAGCATTTTAAGGATGCAAATATATACAATAAAGATTTCGAGGCATTTTTAAGAGAGACCAATCCGACCGAAGATGATTTCGTGTTTTTGGATCCTCCATACGACAGCGAGTTCAGCACATACGCACAGAACGCATTCACAAGGGAGGACCAGGAACGACTTGCCAATTATATGATAAACGAATGTCGAGCTAAATGGATGATGATTATAAAAAACACTGAATTCATTTATGGCTTATACGACAGAGAAGGAATAAATATTCGTACCTTTGACAAAGAATATCTTGTTAGTTTTATGAATAGAAACGACAAGAAGGTAACTCATCTATTGATAACGAATTATTAAAAGTCAGTCATTAAACCTGTTGCAATGACCCAACACAAAACTAATATAATTTATGAAAGGTGACGCTCAACCTCTTATTAAGTTCTTCGATGGATCAGACAAAAGATTCATCATTCCGCTGTACCAGCGCAATTATGATTGGAAAGAGGATAACTGCGAGCAGTTGTTCACTGACCTGATGAAACTGCATAACAGCAACAGGAAAAGCCATTTCTTCGGCAGCATTGTGTCAAGCATTCAGGCTGGAACAGAAGACAGATACATCATAGACGGTCAGCAGCGAATAACGACTGTGTCGTTGTTGCTGATTGCTATGGTCAATGCTAAGAAAGAGAACCTGATTGAGGCAACTGATTCCAAACTCGTTGAAAAAATATTCAAGCGCTATCTGGTTGATGAATATCAAGAGGATGAGCGTAAGGTAAAGCTGAAACCAATAAAGAAAGACATGCAGGCTTTTGATGCTTTGCTTTACAAACAAAAAGACCAGTATATAAAGGAATCTAATGTAACTCGCAACTATGATTTCTTCTACGATAAAGTCATACATTGCGGTTTGACTATTGATGAGTTGTTTGAAACCATCAAAAAACTTGAAGTCATCAATATCCGACTTGATGAAGACGATGACCCACAGTTGATATTTGAGAGCCTCAACTCAACAGGTCTTGATCTGAGCGA
Organism: Bacteroidales bacterium UBA1769; assembly: GCA_002314725.1. Classification (GTDB taxonomy): domain Bacteria; phylum Bacteroidota; class Bacteroidia; order Bacteroidales; family UBA932; genus Cacconaster. The sequence goes on along the minus strand of DCGV01000025.1, from coordinate 1,515 downwards.
AGCAGACAAAATCAGGAACTACTTGTTAATGTCTCTTGCGCCTGAAGAGCAAGACGACCTTTACACTCGCTACTGGAATCCCATTGAAGACAACACTAACTATAATCCTACTTTTTTTGTCCGTGATTATCTGACCATGAAGCAGGGAAAAATTGGACGAATTGACAAGATATATTTCATATTCAAAGAGTATGCTGAGAGTGTTGGAATTGACCGTTCTTCACTGTTGATGGATATGCATAGATATGCCAAGATATATAGCCAAATTGACAATGCTACTATCGGCACAGACAAGCTTAACAGAAAACTGAGTCAGTTGAGAATACTGGATTCTACCGTTGCATATCCTTTCTTCATTGCCTTCTTCGATTATGCAGCAAATAACACTCTTTCGGAAACAGAAATATATGAGGTGCTGGATGTCATTGAAGGTTATTGGGCAAGGCGTATTATTTGTAATCTGCCTTCGAATGCACTGAACAAAGTGTTTGCAACATTGCATAGAGATGTGTTGAATCATATCAATACGGCAGACTCGAGTGCAAAGCCATCATACATTAATGTTCTGAAATATGTGCTGTTGAAAAAAGGCCGTTCATCAGTGTTTCCTTCTGACGAGGAAGTTAGAGGTGACTTCATATCCCGTCAGATTTATAAAATGCCACTCAATGCCCGCATGTTCATATTTGAGCGTTTGGAAAATCGGGACAACAATGAACGTCATGATGTGGTGAAAGAACTGACTGAGAAGAACATAACAATAGAGCATATTATGCCACAGACTTTGTCTGACAAATGGAAAGCGGCATTGGGCTCTGACTGGGAAAGAATTCACCAGCAGTATCTCCATACAATGGCGAATCTGACTTTGACAGGATATAATTCTCAATACAGTAATCTCACTTTCCTTGAAAAGAGAGATATGGATAAGGGATTCAAGGAAAGCGCATTCCGTTTGAACAACTACGTGAAATCATGTGATCAGTGGACTGAAACGGAAATGAAAAATCGTCAGCAAGGTTTGCTTGATGTCTTTATGCATCTATGGCCTATGCCGGCAACAACATTTGAGCCGATAAGGCAAGAGGCTGAATCTGCTTCCCTGGATGAAGAGGATTATGAGTTTACTGGGAAGAAACTACAGGCGTATCTCCTTCATGGTGTGCGCTATACTGTCGGTACTTGGAAAGAGATGCTCATTCAAGTCTGTGGACATATTCTTTTGGAAAAAAGATCAACCATTGAGTGGTTGTGTGCCAATGAAAAATGCAGTTTCTCAAACACTCCAGACTCATGGAAAAAAGAACTTGGTCCTAATATGTATGTTTGGACAGATAACAGTACTGCCACGAAAATAAACATTCTTCATGGCCTGTTCGAAGAGTGCAATATCCCTGCCTCTGAACTTGTTTTTGAGTTTTGGACAACGACTGAAGACGAAGAGAGTGATGGATCGCTGGACCAGGGTCAGGTACCTGTCCCTTGACCCTATTCACCATAATGAATTGATATGGG
>DCGV01000024.1:236-21424 GCA_002314725.1 Bacteroidales bacterium UBA1769 | reverse complement strand
CAATTCAGATGTTCAAGGATGAGTACCTTCTGGATTACATCAACGTCGAACAGTTGTGCGAGAGGGATGAAGATATAGACGAGCGCGTCATAGAGAATGAGATAGTCCACAATGTTAAGAATTTCATTATGACATTCGGCCGTGGATTCTCGTATCTGGGTAATCAAGTCCATTATGACAAACTTGGACACGACCACTGGGTGGATCTTCTTTTCTTCAACCGGGTACTGAAATCGCTGGTTGTGATTGAACTCAAGAAGGGCTCATTCAAACCGGCATACCTTGGGCAACTTGCCGCATACCTAAGGGTCCTGGATGATGAAGAGCGAATTGAGGGTGAGAATCCATCACTCGGAATTGTTCTCTGCAAGGATGCTGATAGGGCTTACGTCGAATATGTCCTGCAGGACTACACCAAGTCAATGGGCGTTGCAACCTACAAATCCAGCCAGGAACAACTCAAAGAACTCCTGCCGGATGAGGAGGAGATGAAGAAACTGCTGTAATTATCGCTGTCATTTTATCCCCAAGTTGGGAACAAATTTAAGAAGCACGCGAAGCCTTCAGATTTCTGTGGGCTATTTTCTCTCCCGGGATTTCGTCACTGACGTGCCGACATCCCTCCCCGCCTGCGGCGGGGCTCTGTTGTCTCTCCCGGGATTTCGTCACTGACGTTCCGACATCCCTCCCCGCCTGCGGCGGGGCTTGCAAAAGAAAAGAAAAAACAGCGTTCGAGCAAGCTCGGCGCTGTTTTCTTTTTCTTTTGCGGAGAGAAAGGGATTCGAACCCCTGAACCCTTTCAGGTCAACGGTTTTCAAGACCGCCGCATTCGACCACTCTGCCATCTCTCCATTCCCTAATGGGACTGCAAATATAGATAAAAAAATATCAATACAAAAAAAATAATGTAAAAAACTCAAGTTTCATTAACGTATAAAATCATGTTGCGTGGAACTTGAGTTTTCAATTGCGATATTAGAGTATCTCAATAATATTATTCAGCGTTGTTTTGTCTAACTTTCTTGAAGAAAATAATTAAAACGGAAATAGTAATAATTGCTGCGATGGAATAACCTACTGTAGGGATTCCAAACTTGATAAAGCGAAGACCCTCTGGTGCAAGCAAGAAGTAACTGCTGCAGGTCATAGTCATAAATACTGCCGGTATCAAAGAGATAAGGTATCCATATTTATATTTGGTTGGATTGATCTTTCTATGTTCTTGATTATATAGATAGACTGAACCACCCCAAAGAGAAATTGCAGCAATGCTCTGATTGACAAACGAGAAGTATCTCCATACAGGTTCGAAATTCACGAATAGCAGTATTGTGATGATTACTAGCAAAGGAGCAGTCAAAATAAGTCTGTTGGATATCTTCTTTTGATCGAAATTAAAGGCATCTGCAATCATAAGACGAGAACTTCTAAGTGCCGTATCTCCAGTTGTGATTGGGGCGAAAATAACGCCTAGAATTGCTAAAAAGCCACCAAATGCCCCAAGCCATGAGGTACATATCTTATTAACAACCAATGCTGCTATGTTCTCACCTTGATGAAGTGCCGCAAATTGTTGGAGACCTGTAATTCCATCGATTCCCTTTTGATGGTCAGTAAAGAATGTTCCTGCAGCAGCAGCCCATATTAAGGCCAGTAAACCCTCGCAAATCATCGCACCATAAAATACATAACGCCCTTCACGTTCATTCTTTACACATCTTGCCATTAGTGGGGATTGTGTGCCATGGAAACCTGAAATGGCACCGCAACTTATTGACATTAACATCATTGGGAAGACAGGAAGATTATTAGTGTTCCTGTTTCCTAAGCCATCGAAAATTTCTGGTATATCAGCGGAATGGAATGAAAACATTGCCCAACATACGCCTATTCCCATAAATAGAAGGATGACTCCTAAGAATGGATATATCTTTCCAATCAACTTGTCTATCGGTAATATGGTTGCGATAGCAAAATACAAGAAAATGAGTAGGATCCACAGTAAAGGTCGGGTATTGTTACCTATCTGAATCAACGGAAGAGGTATTATATCCTGTAATAATACAGCTACACCCTCTAAAAATGAAGTTGTGACAAGAATCAACAATACGATCATTATGGCAAGAATCAGACGGATAACAATCTTTGCTCCATGTCCAAGTTCTTCGCCCAATACCTCAGGCAGTGATATTCCATTTTGGCGAACAGACATCATACCTGTAAGATAATCATGTACTGCGCCACCGAAAATACTTCCCAATACAATCCAAAGATATGCTGAAGGTCCATAAAAAATACCCATGATAGCTCCAAATATTGGACCTAGACCTGCAATATTTAGGAATTGAATAAGAAATAATCTCCAACGCTTCATTGGGATAAAATCAACACCATCCTGAAAATTGTATGCAGGAGTTTTGGCATTCTTGTCAATTATGAATATCTTCTCAACAAGGGCTCCATAAAATATGTAGCCAAGAATAAGTGCTATGATGGAAATAATAAATGTATTCATTCAGATAATAATATTAGAAGATAGGTAGATGAAGCCAATACTCATTGATACCTTTCTTTGCCCATTCAAGGCAACCGTTTTGGTGGTTGACCTCACTAGGCTCAAGGAATATGAAATTACTGCAATCGTTGAAGTTGTCTTTTAGATGCTCGAAGTTCTTGAATGTCACTAATTCATCTTTCGAAGAGTGATAGACTACAATCTTACTCTCTTCTCTTGGTGTCCAACCTTTATAAACGCTTAATCTTTCTGCTGCAGCTGAAATCTTGTCCCAAATCTCACTCTTCTGCGAGAGGATAGCATCTGTAAAGTATTCATCGTAAGAATGACCCTTAAATAAATCAGTCAGCTCCTGACGTGTGTATTTCTTTGATAGGAACCACTCCTTGTAGTTATCAAGCATCTCGCCTTTGAAGATATCAGCATAGTCTATGCCAAGTTTGTAGTTTTCATTCAAGCCAATCATTGCTACTATGGCGATTGGAAGCAAATCATTGAAATCATAACTGTTGAGGAAGTCGGAGAATGTCACATTGTTGTCATAGTTTCCGCCACCGGCGATTGTCATAGATATCTTGATGGATGAGTTGTTGTGTTCAGCCAGATATTTTTCAGTAGCAATGGCTGAGAAACCACCCTGTGAATACCCAATGTTGATCCATGACTTATCCTGGCTTTTTATTTCGTAGTCTTTCAGGAATTGTTCTGTGGCTATCATAGCGTCAACATTGCAACGGCCCCACATATCAGAATCAATGTTCGACTGGAAATAATCTGAAGATGCACCGAATCCAAGTCCATCAGTGATCAAGACAGCATAGTTCATCCATGCTAGAATTCCCAAGAAATCATTTGTTGCTGTCGGACACATAGCATCTTTAAGGTATGTAATTCTATTTGCCAAAACTACACCCTTTACTGCTCTGCCTTTTGTTGTTGTAAATGCGTTGTCAGGAATAAGAAGTGCTGCTGATAGGGTGACTGGCTTACCTTGAGTATCTGTAGACGGGTAATTCATTGTCAACACTCTGACCTTCTCATTAGGGATTGTAGCTGCCATACTCAGTCCCATGGATATAGTATTCATAGTGTTGGCGTCAATCTCAACAGCTGTAATGCCTTTTACATAATCAATAGCTTTGTTAACTGTGCGTTGACCTTTAACAGTATAGCTTTGACCGGATTGGTTTATGGCTACATCTTCACATAGAGGACCATCCTTCTGCTTGATAGTAATCCTTGTAGATCTTGCTGCTCCGGAGTTTGCACTGATTTTAAAACTGTGCTCATGAGTTGATACGCTCTTGGTTGTGATCTCTGAAATCCAACTTTTGGCATCATCAGGAATGATAATATCATAATCGACATTATGCTGGACTGTGAATGTAATATTCTGTGAACTATTGCTTAATTGGAATTCATCCGGCGTAACTGACAGGCCATAAGTCTCGGCTTGGTTGATTATGATTGTTTCGCTGGCAGGTCCACTGACATGTGATATTTTCACCTCGCCACTACGAGGGTCGGATGTCTCGTTGGCTGCTACCTTAAGGGTAATCTGAGAAGTTGTCAAACCTTTGGTAGAGATGACCTCTATCCAATCAGCCAAAGACTGGACAGTGTAATCCATATTGGATTTTACCTCCACTGTGATTGTTTGAAGGTCATTGGATAGATTGTATGTGGATGTGCTTACCAGTAGTGTCGCTGATGTACATTGGTTGATTGTGACAGTCTCAGCAAGAGCTCCATTCTTCTCTTTGAAATAGATTTTTCCTGTTCTATCACCCTCTGTATCGTTTTCCGAAATGTAGAAGGTGACAGTTTGTGATGAGAGACTCTTGGCGGACGCTACTTTTACCCAAGATGAGCACTCCTGATCGATTGAGTATTCATAATCGATATTGGATTTAACCTCGACGGAGATGGTCTGTGCGTCTTTTGTGAGGTCGAATGTAGTTGGGGTTACAAACAAACCTTTGGCTTCGCCCTGTTTGATGGATACCACCTCTTTGAGATTGCCATCAGTTTGCTCAAATGTGATCTTTCCAGTACGCTCAGAATAGTCGTCATTCTTGGCTATCTTGAAAGTAACAGTACTTGATGACAAAGATTTTGCACTGACGTATTGAATCCAATCTTTACAAGAGTCATCAATAGTATATTTATAATTAACATTGGATTTTACCTCAATCTCAATTGTTTGTTCTTCATTGTTTATCTCAAAAAGACTCTGAGCAACAATAAGACCATTGCCCTGTTTTTGAGAGACGCTGATACTCTTCGTCAACTCTGCTGAAGAAATTGTAACTGTACAACTCCTCTCATCAAAAGAAGAATTGGCATCACAACTGATGGATATCGTTCCATTCCCGGTCCCAGTGGTTGGGGATACTTTACACCAAGTTTGGTCAGAAGAACATTTCCAATCTTTGTTGGCAGATATGTTTATCGATTGTGATCCACCGTTATTCTCAATGCTTATACTTGTTTTATCAATTGAAAGTGTTGTTTCTGGTTCACATGAGCATACAAGTGCAAGCAACACCAGCGGAAGAAGAAATTTAGTTAGTGTTGATTTCATATTTGTATTGTCGATATTTTTTTTCATAACTGATTAAGCCTTTTTACATAGCTTTTTTAATCCCTCAGCATATACTGTATAGTAGTTACTACGCGGACTGTTTTGATATAAGGTGTGTTGGCATCTCTGTCAGCAACGGAGACTTGCCCCTGAGATGCTGTGATTATTTTACCGATTCTGCTATCAGAGTCTTTTGCAAACTTGTCGGCTGATGCTCTTGCATTCTTTGTCGCCTCCTCAATCATTTCAGGTTTGATCTCATTCAACCCTGTGTATTCATAAACCACAGGATTCTCCCATGAACTTCCAGAGCCGATTGCAATTCCCATATCGAATAGATCAGATTGCTTGGCATTGAGTTCAAGAACTGTATCCACATTGTTGGTACAAATGGTAATCACTTGTGTGACTATGTAGTTATAAGTGTGATTTTCAACTGTATACGAATAGGTTCGTACATCTTCTACAGATGGGGCGGAAATGGTGATCTCATTTTCATTGATGCCGGCATCTTTAAGCCAATTCACTATTGTGGCATTCTTTGCGGTAAGATTTGAGTAAACACTCTTTAAATCATTGCCACCCTCTTTATAAACTATGGGCCATATTACTCTATCGGCTTTAACCTCTCTCTCACAAAGGCCTTTGACCGTTACAGTTCTTTTGTAAGATGTAAGATTCTTCACAGAGATAGGGATGGCAATCGCTATTGCAATCAATCCAATCATAACGCAGATTGCTGTAAATAAATTGGTTCTCTTTTCCATAGTATATTGTTTATCCATGCAAAGTTAGAAATAATGATTACTTTTGACAAAATATTTGAAAATATGAAGGTAAACGTTGAAGAACGGGTTCTGAAAGCCCGTGAACTTTTTCTTGATGGATATAATTGCTCCCAAGCTGTTTTTTGTGCATTTTCAGATATATATCAAATCCCACAGGAACTATCTTTTAAATTGTCGGCATCGTTTGGTGGCGGTATTGGCCGAATGAGGAATATGTGTGGCGCCGTATGTGGAATGGCTATGCTTGCAGGTATGGAGAATGGCCAGACCAGACCACATGATGATATCGCCAAAAACAACAATTATCATCTTGTCCAAACATTAGCTGGACAATTTAAAGAGAAACATGGTTCAGTTATTTGTGCCGAACTGCTTAATCTTAGAAAAGATCACCCTGTTTCATCAATCCCTGATGCCAGGACAGCAGAGTATTATAAGACCCGTCCGTGTCTATATAACGTGGAGTCAGCAGTCCGCATTTATGCAGATTATCTAAACAAACTCGGGTGAAATCCTGTCTTTTTCAGATAGAATGACTTCGGAAGGGGCAATACCCCAATCGATTCCTAATTTTGGAGAGTTCCATAAATACCCGCCTTCAGAAGATGGATTGTAATAGTTGTCGCACTTGTATTGGAAAACAGTATTCTCCTCAAGTACAAGGAAACCATGCGCAAAGCCTCTCGGGAAGAAGAACATTCTCTTATTCTCTTCACTGAGCTCGACGGACACATGTTTTCCGTATGTCGGTGATTCTGGTCGGATGTCAACGGCTACGTCCAGTACTTTCCCCTTAACGACACGTACCAATTTCGCTTGAGCATATTCTCCTTTCTGAAAATGAAGTCCACGTAACACTCCCTTGTGGGCAGACATCGATTCATTATCTTGAACAAATTCAATTTGCCCGACATTCTTTTGAAAATCAGATAGGGAGAAAGATTCGAAAAAATATCCACGATGGTCTCCGAATACTTTTGGCTCAATGATATATACGCCGTCAATGGCTGTTTTGATGTAATTCATAATCTATTTCTGCAATAATTCCAGACACTCTTTCAATGAAGATGACCACCAAGGTGTGTCAACTCCGAAAGTATCTCTTATTTTAGATTTGGAAAGGACTGAATAGGCTGGTCGCGCTGCCGGGGTGGGGTATTGGTCAGTAGTCAATGGGTTGACTTTGCAATTCAATCCGGCATAAGTCATAATGGCTGCTGAAAAATCGAACCATGAGCATTGACCTTCGTTTGTAAAGTGGAAAATCTCGCCACGCATATCCCCAATTTGAGGAATAATCTTTAAAATGGCTTTGGCCAGGTCACGGGCATAGGTTGGGCTTCCAAATTGATCTGCAACAACGCCTATCTCTTTTTTTGAGGAACCCAATGAAAGCATGGTCTTGACAAAATTGTTTCCAAAAGAGGAGTATAACCATGCGGTTCTTATAATTACACCACGGCATCCAATGCGACGGATGGCTATTTCGCATCTGCGTTTGCCTCTTCCATATACGGATTGAGGGGCACAATGATCAGCTTCTTTATAGGAGCCACGTTTCCTATCCCCTTTGAATACATAATCTGTAGAGATCTGGATAAGGGCGGCATTATGCCTTTTCGCACTGTGAGCCAGATTTATCGGACCTGTGACATTTATTCTGTCGCATAACTCAATGTTCGATTCAGCTCCATTCACATTTGTATAGGCAGCACAATTGATGATGGTGGTTATATCGTTCTTTGCAATGAAATCCTCTACCTCGTTCCCATCACAGATATCAAGTGCCAAAATGGAACCATTGCTGACAACGTCACTAAAAACGAAAGAGTTGTCGCCACGCGTAAGCTCTTGAATCTCAGAGCCCAACTGCCCATTGGCTCCAGTAACTAATATTTTGCCCATTATTCTGTCAATTATTCTACAAATATACTTATAAAAACCCTATATTTGTATGTAAATTTTTTATTATGGATTATAATACACAAAGAGAGAAGCTGATAATGCCTGAATATGGACGACATATTCAGAAGATGATCGAGAAGGTCAAGACTATAGAGGATAGGGAGAAAAGAAGTGAGCAGGTTAGGGCCATCGTTCATACAATGGGTATTCTGGCTCCTCAAAAGAGTGAATTGAATGATTACAAGCATAAATTGTGGGATCATGTTTTTGCTATAATGGGGTATGATGCCGATATCGATTCTCCATACCCTATTCCTGAAAAAAATGAGATAGAGAAAAATCCTGATCCTATTCAGTTGCCTCACTCTCCAATTAAGGCGACCTGTTATGGCCGTAATATTGAAAATATGATAGATTTAATCGCGGAGCAACCTGATGATGACGATAAAAAGGCTTTGATTCGCAGACTTGCTATCTATATGCGTCAACAATATCTGATTTGGAATAAGGATTCAGTAGCAGAAGAGACTATTTTCGCAGATATTGAAAAATTGTCCGGAGGTAAACTTATCGTTCCGCAAGATGTTCATCTGAATGCTATTTCGGCTGATGCAAAATTCAACAGACCGGGGATATCTTTCCAGAATGGAAGTGATAAGAAGGGACAGAACTTTAACAAAAACAAAAAGAAAGGTAGAAATAATGGCCGCAAAGGGTAAAAACAAGAGAAGACAAAATAGAAATCTGATGAACGATGTTGACACAAGGTCGTTGCGTGTCATTTTTGGTGTCATCTTCCTTGTACTGACTCTCTTCTCTTTCGCCGCACTGGCTTCATATATTTTCACATGGCGACATGATGTCAGTCTCCTGACCAATGAGGCAGCGTCGGCTATCGGTACTGACGTATCCAATATTGCTGGGGTTCTGGGTTTTAAATGGGCTCATCTTCTATTTGCCAAGTTGTTCGGTTTGGGTGCATTTGCCGTGCCGATCTTCCTTGGTGCAATCACAATAGCCTTTTTCAGGATTAAGAGCGTCAATCTTCTAAAAGTATTGATACTCTCGTTTACAGGTTCAGTGATACTCTCTGTCTTGTGTGCATTCATATTCGGAATGGTATCCAAAACCGCTCTTTTCGGTAATGGCGCAGGTGGCTCTTACGGGCACTTTATCAATGATTTCCTTCATCAGAATATAGGAAGCATTGGAACTGGAGGTGTCCTTTTTGTTGCGGTTTTGCTATGGGCTATGCTATGCAGTAAAAGGGTGGCAATATGGTTTGATGATTTGATCTTCAATATGTCACATCGTAAGGTTGAGGAGCAACCAATTGACGATGAACCGGAACCAATGGAGTCGAAATATGATGACTCCTTCAAGTTCGATACAGATGGTGACGATGCTATTATACCTGAACAGGAATATGCTGAGGATGAAATACCTGACAGTGATATTTTGAAAGAGCCTTCTTCTCCGGACCCAATTGAGGATGATATTAATGTGGGTTTTGAGGTTGAGATAGAGGCATCTGAAAAAGAGGAGGATTTTCTTGCCCAGATGAGCGAAGATGAACAGCAGAGATTGTTTGATCCGAGGTTGGATCTTCCTAAATATCAGGCACCTTCATTGTCTTTGTTGGATGATTACTCTGACCGTTGGTATGAGGTGTCTCGAGAAGAGTTGGAAAAGAATAAGAATAAGATAGTCAAGGCTTTAGCTAACTACAATATTAAAGTTGTCGGTATCACCGCACAGATGGGACCTACTGTTACACTTTACAAGATAAAGTTGGATGACGGTATGAAAGTGGCTCAGGTGCGTAGTAGGGAGGAGGATATCGCCCTTGCTCTTGGTAAATTGGGTGTCCGTATTGTTGTTCTGGCTGATGCTATCGGTATTGAGGTTCCAAATGAGAAGATGAGTGTTGTGCCATTGAAGGCGTTGCTTTCATCTGAACAATTCAAATCAGCTAAGATGGAACTTCCTATGGCGTTGGGTATCACCGTTACAAATGAGCCATTCTTCCTCGATCTTGCGAAATTACCTCACCTTCTTGTCGCCGGTGCGACCGGTACGGGTAAGTCAGTGGGCCTGAATGTGATAATCAACTCATTGATTTTTAGTAAACATCCAACTGAAATGAAGTTGGTGGTAGTTGATCCTAAGGAGGTTGAGTTCTCACTCTATGCAAATCTTGATAAGCATTTCCTTGCTAAACTCCCTGATGAAGAGGATGCTATTATTACAGATACTAAGAAAGTAATCAAGACTATGAACTCTCTTTGCCAAGAGATGGATGATAGGTATTCATTGATGAAATTGGCAAACGTGCGTCATATCAGTGATTACAACAAGGCATTCCTGGCAAGGAAACTAAATCCGATGAAGGGGCATAAGTTCATGCCGTATATTGTTGTGATTATAGATGAGTTTGCAGATTTGATAATGACTGCCGGACGTGAGATAGAGCAACCATTAGGCCGTTTGGCACAGAAAGCCCGTGCGATAGGCATTCATCTTATCTTTGCGACACAGCGACCTACAACTACTGTTATTACTGGTAATATGAAGTCCAACTTCAACACAAGGATTTCATTCAAGGTAAATTCATCGGTTGACTCGAAGACAATCCTTGATGCAACAGGTGCCAATCGTCTTATTGGTCGTGGAGATATGTTGGTACTTCAAAATGACCTTGTACGAGTTCAGTGTGCATTGATTGATACTGATGAGATTAAACGCGTAGTGAAATTTATCAGTGATCAGCGTGGTTTGGCTGAGCCATATCCTCTTCCATACGTTGAGGAGAGTACAAATGAAGAGAGCGGATCAGAAGTAGATATGACCAAGCGTGATTCTTATTTCGAAGAGGCAGCTAAATTGATAGTACAATACCAAATCGGTTCAACATCACTTCTTCAACGTAAATTCAATGTAGGGTATGCCCGTGCTGGAAGATTGATGGATCAACTTGAGGCTGCAGGTGTAGTTGGCCCGCAAAATGGAAGTAAGGCACGAGATGTGCTTATCAATGATTTTGATACTTTAGACAGATTGTTTGACTCGTTGAATCATGCGACGATTATGTAATCATATAGTTCTCATCCTTACGTTGATTGTTACTTATAGTGTTGAGGCTCAGGATAATGTATTGATGAAAAAGATCAATTCGTTGGGGCCTGTACAGATGAAGTATGATCTTCAAGTGGATAATGCCGATGGCAAGGGGATTACATCTCAGAGTGGGACTCTCTATTATCAGAATGGCCTCTACAGATTGGATTCAAAAGAGTTACAGATAATCTGCGATGGTAAAAGCAGATGGATTTACAATAAATCAAGTGAGGAAGTTGTTGTTTCAAAGAATGATTATCACTCCTCCAGTCCAGTAGATAATCCTCTGCTTCTGTTAGCTGATTCAAATGTAAAGGACAATGGTGACGGAACTTTCAGAGTTATATATAGCGATAAAAATGGTTATCACTACATAGTGAAGATCTCTTCTTTAAAGAAATCGGAAAACCACCAGACATCGTTCTTCGTCCTGGAAGAGTCGCAGTTAAGTGATGATGTGATTATCACAGACTTAAGATAATTTCCTTATTCTGCGAGCAGCAGGATGAAGGTTGTTGCTCCTGGTACCAAGATTCTTGACAAACCCAAGCGCTCTACCTTTATAAGTAAGTAGAAGATATCCATTCGGATAATCTTTGAAAATTAAATTTTCCTTAGCCAGGAATCTTAATGAGTCCTCTTTGGTTAACTCTGCAATGGTAAATGATCCCAGATTGATTATTGTCGAAAGCGCCAAATCTGCCTCGGGTATGAGGTCTTTACCCTTTAATGTTCCAATCGCGATGCCGGAGTGGATTGATCGTAGTGATGCCTCGATGAACAACATATCTTGCATCAACTCTATGGGATAAGCCTTTATCAAGTCTCCTTTGGATATCAGCGAATATCCCTCTTTGATGAATGGAGTGGATTTTATTGGGGCTAGAGTGATTTTGTTTTTTAATTTTGGTACATTAAAAGGTTTGCTGTCTCCATTTTTACGCAAAAGAGAACAGAAAAACCCCTCTCCTAAATCTATTCCAGGCAGGAATTGTCTCTTCTCTATCAGATCTGCTCCAAGTTCCTTACAAATCCAATCTACGTTATTGTCGTTTTCGTGAGGATTGAAGGTACAAGTAGAGTATATGATGTATCCTCCACTTCTCAATGAATCCCAAATGTCTGCAAGGATTCGTTTCTGTCTTGAAGCACAAAGAGTTACGTTGTTCTCAGACCACTGTTCCACAGCTTCGTCATCCTTTCTGAACATCCCTTCACCGGAGCATGGCGCATCAACGATTATGATGTCGAAGTATTGCTGGATAGTAGAGAAATCGGAAGGGTCGTTATTTGTTACGATAACATTTGGATTTCCCCATTTGGCACAATTCTCTGCCAGGATAGTGGCTCGATTCTTTATTACTTCATTTGCGACAAGAATATCGTTCCCGTTTATCTTTGAAAGGATATGTGTTGTCTTACCACCAGGGGCTGCACAAAGGTCAAGGATTCTAAGCGGTTCTTGTTTAGGGATATCGTCAAACAATTTGCCGACATACATGGATGATGCCTCCTGAACATAATAAGAACCGGTATGAAATAAAGGGTCGAGAGTAAAATTCGGTCGTTCATTTAGGTATATTGCATCGGGGCACCACTCAACTGTGTCACCTGCATTCTCTGCGAAATGCTCTCTTAACTCTGATATTGTGATTTTTGAGGGGTTGAGGCGAACTGAAATTTTAGGCTTCTGTTGAAGTCCTTTCAGAATGATACTTGCTCGATCTTCCCCATAATGACTTCGGAGAGATTCAATGAACTCTTTAGGAAAAATTGATTCCTTGTCCATTCATATATTGCTTTACGTCATCAGGAATATTGCCAATAGCAGCTTGAGCAATACCATCTGTCAGTTTGTCAACAAGTTCTGGAAGCCTCTTCCCAATAAACATCTTCATCATTGGGTTGAGCTCGGCTCTTAATTCAATATGAAAGCATGTTTGAGTATCACTAAGGGGCTCCATGTGGAAAGAGATCAAAAACGGGAATGGGGCTTGTCCATATTGTTCCAATTCTATTAAGGAAAATGGTACTTTATTATGGATTTTTGCTCCGATTTCGAATCCTTGTACTTTGACAAGAACAGAATCCTCCTCAAAATGAACCTTATCCCTTTTATCCTGCGGCAATGTACTCTCTATCCGTTTAAAATCGGAAAAGATATTGTATATGGCGTAGGAGGGCTGGTTCAGAATGATGCTCTTTCCAATTACCTCTTCTGCCATTATTTCTGCCCCCAAGTGTCAGGTTTAAATCTCCAATCGCGAAGGATGTCCAAATCTTCGGGTTTGATATATTTTTTTGCTACAGCCTCCTCAATCAGGGTGTCGTAATTAGTCAGTGTATGAAGCTCGACGTGAGAGTTTTCAAAATCTTTAATGCTGCGAGGGAAACCATATGAGAAGATGGCTACCATTCCCTCTACGATACCGCCTTCCATTGCTACGCAATTGGCTGCAGACAGCGAGCTCATACCAGTGGAGATAAGATCCTCAATTATGATAACTCTTGACCCTTTTGGAAGGTTGCCTTCAATTCTTGCACCTGTGCCATGATCTTTAGCCTTTGGACGGATATATACAAATGGTTTGTCGAGCATTTCTGCTACGATAGCTCCGTAAGCTATAGCACCAGTAGCTACACCTGCGATATATTCAACATTTTTAAAATTGTTATTGATTATGTCAACCATGAATTGACATATGCCATGGCGTTTCTCCGGATAAGATAAAAGTTTTCTATTGTCACAATAAATTGGTGATTTCCAACCCGATGCCCAAGTGAATGGCTCGTTGGGACGTAATAGGACAGCTTGGATATCCAATAGGTAATTAGCTACGATTTTTTCTGATGATTCCATATATCATTAATTTTTCAAGTTCAGTTAAAATGTATGTTCAAAAAAATGCATACATTTGCGAATATAATAAAAATTCTTGAGATGCATCGTATTTATTTTGATAATAGACGATTGACAATATGCTCTTCTGATTGGCACTCCATCAATGATCCGAATGCAACTCTAATCAGTTGTGATACAGAGGAGGAGATATCCAAGATTCCAGATTTTTTTGATAAAAATAAGAATATCCAGAAATTATATTTAATTACTGACAAGGAGAGAGAGGTTTACAATCTGCTGTGTCAGCAATTTAAAGAGATAGATGCCGCAGGTGGATTGGTGAAGAATCGTGCTGGGGATTATTTGATGATATTCAGGAGGGATAAATGGGATCTTCCCAAGGGGAAACGTGAAGATGGTGAAGATTATCAGACAAATGCTTTGCGCGAGGTTCAAGAGGAGACTGGCCTTGAGGATTTGATCCTAAAGGAGAAGATTTGTGTTACTCACCATGTCTACCATCTTAATGGCAACTTTATTTTGAAGCATACACATTGGTTCAATATGCTTTATGACAAGCCTGTTGACCTGATCCCTCAGACCGAAGAGGATATCAATATCGCTACATGGATTGCCAAGTCATCACTATCTGACAAACTAAACAATACTTATCCTTCAATTATTGAGGTCTTCAAGAAGGCGCATGTGATTTAGCCCTCGACTATCATCAGTTTTGCGAATTTCAATAACAAAACTTTTGGCGCCCCATCACTGAATTGAACAGTTGCCTTGAGATTGGCACTCTCTCCTTCGAAAGAGAGTATCTTGCCGAGTCCGAATCTGTCGTGTTCCACTGTCTGCCCGACCCTCAGGGATGTGATAGGGGATGGGGAGAATGGTCTTCCAGAACGCTTGACCGTTCCAGAAGATAGCGATGAAGGAATTGGTTTTGATTGGAAAGGTTGAGGCCTTGGTTGTGCAGGTTGAGCACCTCGTGGATAGTTGGTTGATCCTCCGTAGTTGCCGTAGTTATGACTTGTCAAAAACTCATTCTTGGAGTGTGCAGTAGTCGAATACAAGTCGTCATCATCGTCGAAATCGAAATCAATATATTGTTTGTCAATCTCTTTTACAAATCTGCTGATAGGGTTGCTCTCAGTTTTACCCCATCTCATCCTATTCTTACTGAATGATAGCGTAGCAACTTTCTGTGCTCTTGTTAGTGCCACATAGAAAAGACGTCGTTCCTCTTCAATCTCTTTCAAGCTACCTGTGCTCGTCTCTGATGGGAATAGATTCTCTTCCAATCCTGCAATGTAGACAAATGGGAATTCAAGACCTTTTGAGGCGTGTATTGTCATCAAAACGATTTTGTTGTTTCCATCCTCGTCGTCACTCTCGCTATCTTCACGTTCTACTTCTGTCATTAATGAGATATTCTCAAGATACTCACTCATGGTGTACAAAGTATCAGCAGAGGTCTCTGTATCCTGTCCGGATTCGTTGTATTCGCTCTCCATTTTTCTCATCTCAACCTCTTCGTCCATGGCGTCCTTAATGCTGTTGTAAAGGGCTTCCACATTTTCGAATCTCGAAAGGCCTTCAAGTGAACTGTCATTTTTTAACATCAAGAGATAACCACATCGATCTCCGATTTCGGCTGCCAGGGTGTATGCGTCTTTGGTGGAGGCTTTTTCATGCAATTCGTAAATAATCTTTGCGAAATCCCGCATCCTTGAAAGAGTAGCGTCCCTCAGTCCGGCTGCGTTCAATGTCTCAGAAGGGAGAAGGATTGCATCGAAAAGTGAGCAATCGTTGGCTGATGCTACTGAAGAGAGCTTCTGCATGGATGTTTCTCCGATTGCTCTTGCAGGATTGTTGATGATTCGTTTAAGAGATTCATCATCTTTGGGATTGACCACCACTCTGAAATATGCCAACATATCTTTTACCTCTGCTCTGTCATAGAAAGAGTGTCCAGAATAGATGCGATATGGTAGGTTCTTACGACGGAGTGCCTCTTCAATTGCGCGTGATTGCGCATTCGTTCTATACAAAATGGCGAAACTGTCGTATGTGGCTTTGGTTGAATAGATGCGTTCTATTATTGAACTGGCAATCAGAAAACCCTCTTCTTGGTCGGTATAGGCTTTGAGAACTCCGATTTTCTCTCCGAAAGGCTGTTTTGAGAAGCACTCCTTCGGGAGTCTACCTTCATTTCTTTTTATCAGGCTGTTGGCAGCATTGACGATAGCTTGTGTAGATCTGTAATTCTGCTCAAGTTTGAAAATCTTTGCTTCTGGATAGTCCTTGTGAAAGCGAAGAATGTTCTCAATGATTGCACCTCGGAAACTATAAATACTCTGCGAGTCATCTCCTACGACGCATATGTTCCTATGTTTGTCTGCGAGCCTTCTGAGGATAATATATTGCGCTTGATTCGTATCTTGATACTCATCCACAAGGATATATTTGAATTGGGTTGCTATCTCAATACAGGCCTCTGGACAATCTCTCAATAGGATATTGGTGTTGACCAAAATATCATCAAAGTCCATCGCTCCGGCATTTTTGCATTTTTTGGCGTACAACTCATAAATATCAATCGTGCGACCACGTTTGGCGGCGAAATCACTCTCCATGAGAATGGTGTCAGCGCGATAACCTGCCACAGTTTTAAGATTGTTCTTTGCCAAAGAAATCCTTGATTGGATGGAATTTGGCTTGTATATCTTGTCATCCAATTCCAACTCTTTGATACATTGCTTAATAGCACTGCGTGAGTCACTTTGGTCATAGATGGTGAAGTCTTTAGGATATCCTATTTGTTCACTGTATCTACGCAATAATTTACAGAAGATTGAGTGAAAAGTGCCCATATAGATTCGGCGGGCGTTGTGCTCTCCCACAAGCTCTCCAATTCTATCTTTCATCTCGCCTGCTGCCTTCTTGGTAAAAGTCAATGCAAGTATCTCCGAAGGATTGACTCCATGGTCAATCAGGTTGGCTACCCTGCAGGTTAATACCCGAGTCTTTCCGGAGCCAGCTCCAGCTAAAATTAAAGATGGCCCTTCAATACATCTAACTGCCTCATTCTGAGCAGAATTCAAATCTTGAAAAATTCTGTTGTTCACTTCACTCATAATGTTGCAAATTTAACGCTGAAAATTGTATTTCAATCATATTTTTTCTCGATTTTTATGATTATCTTTGCGGTTTATTCGTATTACTATTTAATTCTATCAAAATATTAATAATGTCAGAACACATTCAAATTAAAAAGGGCTTGAATCTTCCAATAGAAGGTGAGGCTCTTTGCAATGTCACAAAGAGTGTGGTTCCAGATTTTATATCAGTTAAACCGACAGATTTCAGGGCATTGACTCCAAAGATGCTCGTGAAAGAGGGTGAAGCTGTTTTGGCTGGTACTCCATTGTTCTGTGATAAACAAAATCCTGACGTTGTTTTCGCTTCTCCTATAAGCGGTACAGTTGATGCTGTAATCCGAGGTGACAAGAGAAAACTTCTTGAAGTCAAGGTGAAATCTGACGGGAAGGGTGAGTCCGTAAAACATCAATATGGCTCTATCTCTTCTCTAACTGCTGACGAGGTTAAAAAAGCACTCCTGGAGAGTGGTTTATGGCCTTGTATTAAACAGAGACCTTATGGTATCGTGGCAAATCCGAATGTTGATCCTAAATCAATATTCATCTCTGCCATCTCGTCCGCTCCACTTGCTGCTGATTTTGAATTTACTATGAAAGATGAGTTTGCAGCCGTACAGGCAGGTATCGATGCCTTAGGAAAATTGACTAAAGGTGGTGTTCATTTCTCTATGGAGGCTTATGTTGCTCCAAGAAGTGATTATCACAATCTTAAAGGTGTAATCTTCCATACATTCCAGGGTGTTCATCCAATGGGTAATGTTGGTGTTCAGATTAACCACATTAGCCCTATTAACAAGGGCGAAGTTGTCTGGACAGTGGATTTCTTCCTTGTAGCAGCTATCGGACGCTTGTTCTTGAATGGCGTTTATGATATGAGTCGTTTAGTCGCTGTTGCCGGCCCTGCAGCAAAGAATCCATCTTATGTAAAATGCTTGCCAGGTACACAAATGAGCGAATTGAGTGAATACTTCTGCGATAAATGCGATGTACGTGTAGTAAGCGGTAACGTATTGACTGGCGATGCTGTTGGTAAAGAAGGCTCTTTAGGTTTCTACAGTGACCTTGTAACCATTCTTCCGGAAGGTGATTATTATGAAATGTTTGGATGGGCAAAGCCATTCAGATTCAAGAAATTCAGTTTCTCTCGCGGCTATTTCTCATGGATATTGCCTAAGAGTAAAAAATATGCTATGGATACCAATACCAATGGTGATGTAAGAGCATTCGTTGTATCTGACGTCTATGGTAAGGTACTTCCTATGGATATCTACCCTGTATATCTGTTCAAGGCTATTCTTGCAGGTGATATAGAGAAGATGGAAGAGCTTGGTATCTATGAGGTTATAGAAGAAGATGTCGCTTTGTGCGAATATATTTGTCCATCTAAGATTGAAATTCAGAAGATTGTTTCTGACGGTATCGATCTTATGTTGAAAGAAATGGCTTAGGAGGTTATTATGAACGGATTAAGAAAATTCACAGATAAGATTAAGCCCACTTTCGAAAAGGGTGGAAAATTAGGTTGGCTAGGTTCAACCTTCGAGGCTTTTGAAAGTTTCCTTTTTGTACCAAATACAGTTACCAAGAGAGGTGCGCACGTACGTGACAGTGTTGATTTGAAACGTGTCATGATCATCGTAGTCATTGCACTTCTTCCTTGTTTCCTATTCGGTATGTGGAATACTGGTTTCCAACACTTCCAGGCTATCGGTGAGAATGCCGGTTTCTGGAGAATCGTTGGATATGGTTTCTTGAAGATACTTCCTCTATATCTTGTATCGTATATCGTAGGTTTGGCTATTGAATTCGCTTCAGCTCAAATTAACGGTCACCAGGTAAATGAGGGTTATCTTGTATCAGGTATGTTGATTCCATTGATCGTTCCTGTTACAGTTCCATTGTGGCAACTCACTCTTGCAGTAGCATTTGCAGTTATCATCGGTAAAGAGGTATTTGGCGGTACAGGTATGAATATCTGGAACCCTGCACTTCTTGCACGTGCGTTCCTGTTCTTCTCTTATCCAAAGAGTATGACAGGTGATGTATGGGTAGCTGTCGGCAAGAATGCTCAGGCAATTGACGGTTTCACAGGCGCAACTCCTCTTGCAAATACTGCAGCTGGAGTTGACGGACTTGGCTACTCATTTGCTGATATGTTCTTTGGAATCATGCCGGGAGCAGTAGGTGAGACATCTACTCTATGTATCCTTATCGGTGCAGCGATCCTTATCTTCACTGGTATCGGTAGCTGGAAGATTATGTTCTCAACTGTATTGGGCGGTCTATTTGTTGCATTCTTGGGTAACTTGTTCGCTCCTGCAGCTGAATCGGCTCTTGCAATCCCTGCATATTACCAACTTGTAATGGGAGGGTTCGCATTCGGTGCAGTATTTATGGCTACAGATCCTGTCACTTCGGCACAGACTGAATGTGGCAAATGGGTATATGGTTTCCTAATCGGCGCAATGGCAGTGACTATCAGATTGTTCAATCCTGGTTATCCAGAGGGAATGATGCTTGCAATTCTTCTTATGAATGCAGCGGCACCGTTGATTGACCATATCGTTGTAAACAAAAATATTAAGAGAAGACTTAACAGAGCAAAAACTATTTAATTATGAATACTAACAGTAATGTATATACAGTTGTTTACGCAGCAATCCTAGTAGCTGTCGTAGCTGGTATTCTTGCTTTTGTCTCTACTTCTCTAAGTGGCAAACAGCAAGAAAATGTTGCTCTGGAAAAACAACAGTTGATTCTTCGTGCTGCCGGTCTTGGCGCAGAGATTCCTGCTGGTCAGAGCAAGTCTGATTATATCAAAGGCCTTTGGAATGAGCATATTGGTGAGAATTCATTTGTTCTAAATGCCAATGGTGAAAAGATTGGTGAAGCTGAAGAGGCTTTTGCAATCGATATGAAATCACAGAATTCACTTTTGAAGAAGGGTATGATTGAAGAGATTCAGCTTCCTGTATTCGTTTGTGATATTAATGGTGAGACAATCAATATCTTCCCATGTTATGGCGCAGGTCTTTGGGGCCCTATATGGGGATATGTTGCAGTTGCTTCAGATTACCAAACTGTAGTTGGCGCAACATTTGACCATAAGAGTGAAACTCCTGGTCTTGGCGGTGAGATTGCAAATCCTTCTTTCCAAGCACAATTCGCAGGAAAGCAACTAATTAAAGATGGCGCTTTCAAATCAATCTCTATCATCAAGGGAGGTGCTCCTTCGGGTGATGAGAATGGTGTTGATGCAATTACAGGTGCGACAATCACAAGTAAGGCATTGGATGTAGCCATCGCTTCATGGCTGGATCTTTATCAACCATATTTCAACCTGAAGAAAGGAGTCGTTATGAGTGGTGACTGCTGTGGTGATGGTTGTGGCGAGTGTGAAGATGGATGTTCAGGTGAACATAATGGTCAACACAATTGTCAACACCATCAGAATAGTGCTCAAACAGTAGCACAAAATGTTCAGGACGATTGCTCTGGCAATTGCGATGAGTGTGGTAAGTGTGATGGTCAAGAAAAAAAGGTTAACAATATTTAATTAGGGCCGTTATGGATAAAGAAATTTACAAAAAACCTATTTTCAAGGGCAATCCTGTAACAGTGTTGGTCCTTGGTATCTGCTCTTCATTGGCAGTTACAGTTCAATTAAAAGGTGCTTGTGTAATGGCTCTTTCTGTTATGATTGTAACCGGCTTCTCAAGCATGCTTGTGTCGTTGATTCGTAATACTATTCCTAACCGAATCAGAATTATCGTTCAACTTGTAGTAGTTGCAATGTTTGTAATTTTGATTGACCAATTCCTGAAGGCATTTGCATACGATGTCAGCAAGTCACTTTCAGTATATATTGGTTTGATTATTACAAACTGTATCATCATGGGCCGTATCGAGGCTTTTGCATTGGGTAACAAGCCTATTCCATCATTGATTGACGGACTTGCAAACGGTTTCGGTTATGGTCTTGTTCTTATCGTGCTGGCTTTCGTACGTGAACTTTTCGGTTCAGGTACAATCTTCGGACTCCAGGTAATCCCTCAGAGCTTCTATGATGCAGGATATGTCAACAACGGTTTGATGATCCTTCCTCCAATGGCTTTGATCCTTGTCGGAGTCATTGTATGGATCCAGCGTTCAATTCAGAAAGATTTACAGGAAAAGTAGGAGGAACATATTATGGGTGAATATATTAGCTTATTTGTAAAATCGATTTTCGTCGATAATATGGTGTTCGCATACTTCCTTGGTATGTGTT
>DCGV01000024.1:0-156 GCA_002314725.1 Bacteroidales bacterium UBA1769 | reverse complement strand
TTGCTGTAACTCTTCCTTTGAACTATTTGCTTGACAAGTATGTACTTGCTCCTAATGCACTCGTTGAAGGAGTGGATTTGAGTTTCTTGAGCTTTATTGTGTTCATCGCAGTAGTTGCTTCGTTTACTCAAATCGTTGAGATGGTTGTTGAGAGAT
>DCGV01000021.1:4278-4420 GCA_002314725.1 Bacteroidales bacterium UBA1769 | reverse complement strand
CTTCGTTCTACATCAAACCACAATCTATGAAGGCATCATCACCTGCGATGTAGTGTTGTTTTCAATCTTCGTTCTACATCAAACCACAATGGCCTGTTGCTGCTTAACATTGGCCTGCAGTTGTTTTCAATCTTCGTTCTAC
>DCGV01000021.1:0-4246 GCA_002314725.1 Bacteroidales bacterium UBA1769 | reverse complement strand
TTCGTTCTACATCAAACCACAATGTCTAGTATGCAACTTGCAGAATATCAATGTATAATAATGACATCCTTGCACACAAAACATCACAAAATGAAGTAGAAGACATGTCAAAGACCTTGTTTTTTTCTAGAATAATTCAAGTTGAACTGGTGTCGTTTCTCCCTCAACCGCAACCTGTCCCCAGTAATTATTCATTTCACTGTATTGTTTATCTGTTATTGACAGAATACTGATACTTCCAGAAGGGGGGAGAAGATATCTGATGCGTTTCATATGAACTTCCTTGTTTTCATTTGAAGCACAATGACGTATGTATACAGAATACTGCATCATCGAAAATCCATCCTTCTCCAAATCTTTTCTGAATCTTGCAGCATCCCTCCTTTCTTTTTTTGTGTTGGTAGGCAAGTCAAAAAACACAAACAACCACATAATATTGTATGAGTTCAGTCGAAAATACGTCACCATAATGTCATAAACTCGGTAAACATAAAGCCTTCTCTTCTCCATACAAGCACTTGACCAGAGATGCGGTCGTCATCGAAAGTGCTAGTTCCATAGGCCTGATATGGTTTCCTATTCGTGTGTCACACGTCAATACAGATAGTAATTTTACTTTTGACTCCGTCGTGAGTTCCGTCTCATTAGAGGAGATCAATTCATTCACCACATTATCCACATATGGCCGATACGGCTCCATCAAATCATCTGCAAGCGGGAACGCATTATACTTTCCTTTGTGAAAGAGGCCTTGAGATAAAGAAAGTCCGCTGCCAACTATAGCACGACACATTGCTGAACGCAAAATTGCATATCCATAGTTGAGCAGCACGTTGATTCCACTCTCGTCATCCTGATTTCTCGAAAAAGAAGGGCCCAGAAACCTTGACCAATATATCTTTGCGGCCACACCCTCTCTATTATCACTATCCCCACTCTTGACATTGCAATAATATGGTTTCAGAACATCCCCATCTCCGCCAATTAAAGAAAGCATCGAGGCTTGATTCTTAATTTTTGAAGCAACCACCTGACGCCACAACTGCTTCTTTAGAGGTTCGCTGGCTTCTATCTGTTTCTTTAAAATTTCAGATTGAATAGTATTCCCTTCAAGAGGCAATAATATGGAACAGGGCATCTTTTTCCCATCGCAAAAAATCGTGGTTGCTTTATTATTTGACAGGGCAACAAGTGTTGGGATCGTAAAAGATACCTGTTGATTCTCAACTAATACAATACCTATATCTTCTATAGGCACGGTGCGAACCGCTCCTGTGTCCTTATCCACGACAACCATTTGCTGGTTCTTCAAGGATATGGAACAAGGCTTTGAGAAAAATATAGTTTTCTTTATCATGCTTATGTACCCCTATTTGACGAAGTCTATTTTACCATCAATAGAAATAGTGAAGTCTTTATTTTCAACCAAGCATCTTAGTTGGCTATGATTCATAACTATTATTGGACGGTAATCTTCCTCATTTCTCCATAATCCTTTTTTAGGTTGAATATCACTATTTGCTCTTGCTTCCAGATGATGCTTAAATGTAACCATTCCATACTTATATTTCTGCTGAACAGTAGTATAGGATAGACCGGTCACTTTATATAAGCGTTTTGATAATTCTAACTTTGTACAATTCAGCCACTCGTCCGGGTCGTTTTCATAAAACAGAACTAAACTCCCTGGCTTTAGAACATAACTGAGAGAAACCCCATTTTTATCCTGAGCCGGCACCAAGTTCTTAGCTCCTTGATTATTTAACCTTGCGGCATCAAGATTGCTCAAAAGAAGAAAAGACGACTGCTTTGTCCCTGCACCATAAACGGCCATACAATAATTCTCCTCGTTGACCACATAATAACTGCGCTTATACTCTTTGTCGGACAAATCCCGATGCTTCTTCAAAACCGCCGGAGATGTGACGCCAGGAGTAAACACACGAACCTTCAGGATTGGAATTTTTTTCTCCTCATTCATCCATATAGGCCCTGCAATCGCCGCTTTGAATCCTTTTTCTTCAACTGCTTCCGTCACTTTGTTTCTTACGACCTTATCTACAATATTTTTCACATCAGACTCTTTTAATTGGTCTAATGATTTTCTTACAACAAATCTTATTTCCCCATCTTTTTCGATAGCACCGTAAAAAGTTGCCTTATTTAGAGATCCACGCGCTGTATCTCCCGTTTGGTATAGAGGTTGACCATCCGGCCCGAATACCAGTTTTCCTCTATTCCGAATCCTCTTCCGTGACTTCTTTCCCATATTGTCAGGAGAATGATGGGAGACAAGAATATTATCACATAATGACTTGACATCCTCTGTGAATGTTTCCCAAGGCTTCTCCAATTGAGGTTTTTTGCCTTCTCCCCACAAATACGATTCGGCTTTCTCGGAGTATTGTTTCCATTTTTCGTATTCCTCCTTGCCTATACATGCAATTGTGACAGCATCTATATAATGGTGAGAATGATTGTCACGTGATTTTTTCTCATATTCTTCCTGAAGACCCCAAGCCTTTCTGAAATCTGCGGTAGTTAGACCTTTCACTACGAAAATATTTGGAAATATCGTCTGAAGATACATTTTGGCATACTTTCCAATAATTCCAATGTCTACTCCTTGTCTATTCGAAAAGCCCACAGGGACTTCTGTCATTGAAAAACGACTTACCTTCCCTTTCCAGTAATCCAATTGAATCCGCAATTCATGCATACGCTGAATTGCACGGTCTTTTGCTTCTTTTGTAGAAGCAGCTCTACTGTCTTTTCTTCTACAATCAATCTGAAAACGTAAGTCTTCTATTTTTTTATTCCAACCGAGTGCTTCAATTCTGGCTAGAACATCTGCATGGTTGTTCAACTCTTGTGGCAGTCTTGCTCGTTTTATCTCCCTATTGAACTTATTCAAGCAAAGCGTTTTATTCATCATAGAGTTGTCACCATACCTTGATCTAGGAACTGTATGTTCAATATCATATTTTGAATTAGGCCCCAGAAATTCTGTAATGCCTATTTCGTTCCCGGTATACAGGCAGATATGTTTTTGTTCTTCCCATAACTGGTATTTGAGTATATCTTCTTCAGTTGGTGATATTGGCAAATGAGACGCTTCTTCATACAGAGAGGATATTTCTTCTCTATACTTTTGACGCAATGCAGCCTGACTTCTTTGAACCGATTCGATAGCTTTACGAACGTTTGAATTATTCAGGCCTCGGGCAAATTCAATATTGATAACAGTATCCTTATCTATTTCCTGTTTCTTCAACAGTTCATTTATCAATGCTCGAAGTCTGAAAAGAGCTCTCATTGCCATCGGATTCCTGACAGATGACACACGAGGGGATCCAAGCCGATAATTATTTGATTCTGTGTTGACTTTCGGGTATGTTTCAATCATCGAAGGATGATATATCCTCTGAGGATGCTCTGCTTTGAAATTATTCGTTAATACTCTGTTAATAACAGAATAATAACTGTTTGTGGAAGTTCTGAGCAAGTCATCTCCTGCGGTCAATATTTTGCATACACAATCTCGAACTGTTGTCATAAAAACAGAGTCCTTTGCTCTTGTGCTGCAGAAAGCATTGTCTATCCCTGCCAAAAAAACTGCCCTATCATACATTATTCCTTTCTTCAAAAATGGGAGAATCTTCGATATCGCTTTTAAACTGATAGAAGCATATCCACTTGGGAGTCTAAATTTAACTGCAACCTCCTCCGCCTTTTCGTCAGCAAGTTGAAGATTTGTAATAAGCCACTGCTTCAACAAACTGTCATCAGTATATGAAAACAGCACATGCCAAACATCATTTACTACTTGGTCAACCGTCTTTCCCTCTGATTTTGCATAAATGCTTGCTAAATCGTTGTCCCAATTGAAGTAGCCGCATTCTTCACCAAGGCAAGAAATTATGCGCGTCAATACAGGACAGCCACATACTGTCATATTGCTGCGATAATTAAAGCGGAAAGGAAGAGAGACCGGATCCGAAAACGACCCAAATTTTACTTTTCCCGCTAATTTTTTCGCAATGTCCTCAAAGCTGAACTGAGCTTTACTTTTTCTAAGGAACAATGGAATGATACTTTCCACTTCCTCAATGTTTAACATCCTGGGGTCCGAATCATCTGGTCCTACCAACTTTATCGAATTAATGAATTGCCACATTCTGAACTCTTCGAAGCGGGGATGAGAAATAGGACAGCGTGGTTTGTTTTTTTCAAATGTGCACTTTCC
>DCGV01000048.1 GCA_002314725.1 Bacteroidales bacterium UBA1769 | reverse complement strand
GAAGGAGAGCATGCTTGATATCTTCCCGAGTGGGATTTACGTCACATGAATCCTCGTTGATCAGGAGTTTGTAGATTCGGGGTCTTTGGGCACAGAGATAAGCCTCCCATAAAAACTCACGCATGGTAATAGGGAGAGGTTGAGAAGCCGCCTCGAACGGAATGCGGGTGCTGACAGAAAAATCGGGATGCTCGCGCCAATAGCACGCAGCCAGCATACCCAACAGGACTGCCTCGATGGAGAAATTGTCAGTGTTGAGGTTTGCTTTACGGTAGGGCGATGACGGATAATACGATTGGTCGTAACACTGCCACCATGTGGGGATATTGGAGTGAACAAGATTAACAAGAAAAACGAGATAGGGCTCTGTAGTAGGAAGGCCGGTGGTATTCAGTTTGTCTTGGTACATTTCGCATAGTCGGACAGTTATTTCGTTCAGGATATCGGAATACAGGTTGGGAGCCACCGACTCTAGATAGTCGTGAATGAGGGAATACTCTGGACGCACAAGACGCTGTGCATCCAAATAATGCTGCACCATGCGATATGTATCGGAATTGGCATGATTGGCACAGAATGACTCCACAATGCCGTACTTGTTTCGCTTGCGCCAAGTATGAGGATGCTGAGAGTGGAGCAAGACGTAGCAACTCAGAAGATCATTGTCCAGCCAGAGAGCACCGGTTTCGAGGTAGGTCTTGAGTTTGGTTTCGAAGGGGGCATCGAAGGGGAGGTCGCGATGCCACCACGCTTCGTATAGGGTGTATTCCTCCACCATGTATGCGTCATCGGAAGGGTCTATCGGGTCGTGATGGTTGGTGCGGAAGAGGAAGATGCCTGTAATGGGGTCGTTGGTGGACTTGGCGCCCAGTTGGTTATCGACATACACGAGCGCACCGGAGAGGTCTTCGGTGAGTTGCACGGAGGGTGCTATGGGGAAGAAGTAGTTGCGGGGGTTCATGAGAGGGGAGATTTATGATTGATGAATGATGAATGATGGATTGATGAAAACATCAATAGAGAATTCTCAGGCAAACTCTGCGGAAAATCGAATTCGAAGGTCAGCAATCCCCATCACGTTTTGCATCCAATGCTGTACTTCATGGATATAATGCAAATTGCTTTCGACTACCGCATCATGCGCATTATGTCCATCCGATAAGATCACATTTCTAAATGCGTTCATAAAATAGTCTTCATTTCTTGTTCGAATAGGGATCTTACCATCAGAGCCAATAGTAGATGCTGCTATCACAGGATCATGATAAACTGAATGCGCCATAGCACTATCAATCTCAACTGGATAGATTTCATCTACCATTACCGGTTCAGCAACATGATTTAGAAGAATCGTGCCATCATCATTTAATTGCCGAATGGAACGAATGTGATTTTTATAGCAAATAATATCGCTTGGATTATACCGAAGGGCCAACAATGTACGAGGATGTATCTTCTCATGTTGGCTTTCGATCTCCTTATCTATAGTAACATTAAGGCATAACATTCGGAAGCATCCATCTACCGGAATTTGAAAACGAGCAGCACGCATCATCGTTATTCCATAGGTATCATCATATTCTATCGCATGATGCAAATTTGAATATATCATCGAATCGGACGCGACCGCCTTAAAGTCAGGATTATCGCCTTCATACGCCTTCCACATAACACGAGGGACATACTTCTTTTCCATGATATAAATCTGATCGCCGAATCCCGCTATCTTATAATACGAAACTCCCAATTGAGCAAGATGCATCGTTGACAATACAACATATTCATCCGTTAGTTGCATTCTCGCAAAAGCATCTGCAAGGTGATTATAATCTATATTGTACGAATAAAGCGGATACTGCATCATTATAAGTGACGAATAATAATTGCGCACATCTTGTAGAATTGAATGCATGAACAATTCTGCCGTATTAACCACCACATCTGATTTAGCATCATCCAAGTATCGTTTTTCTATTTGATACGCAGCTGTAAACACTTTATTTTCATACTGCATTGCAGATTGATCAAGATCCAAAATGGCAGGTAAATCAAGTTTGGCAGTTCGTTCAATACCAAGCAAATCAGCCTGCAACATGGCAACCTTCTTTCCTGACAAATTAGCATAAGGAATTTTAGCCTCTGCATTCCGAGCCTTATATGCTTCAATTTGGTCTTGCTTTCTACGCCAGAATTTCTGCAATTCATCACCAGAAACAGATTGAATTTGCTCCCCCAATTTATACACTCGTGTCGCAAACAAGGACGGAATTCCATCATCCTCCCGATAATATTTTTGAGCGCGATCAATAGCGACAGTCAATTGTTCCATGGCCTTTTGAGGGCTAATACCTCCGAGCACAAGATTATTAAGTTCCCTCTTCAGCCACCGACTACGTTCTGCAGTGGAAAGTGGCACCATCTGCCCTAATCGCACATGCGGATCATCAGATACATAATGATAATACAACCATATCTCAAAGCAAGGATTGCTAATCAGCCAATGCACCATTTTTGGTTGATTGGGTAGAATAGTTTGAAGTTCATCTTCAAACACATCCACATCCTGAAGTACAAAGATACAATCTCCTTCTTCTATATGATAAACATCACCTTCTGTTCTAAATTCAGATTTTGACAGATAATCCGATATCAATGCATCTATTTGTGCAGGTGATAACCCCTGCCCTGATTTGGAAGCAAAAGCGAGTTTGATGGTACGAAGATTTTGTAATGGTTGTAAATAGTTTTTCTCTCGAACCGCTCCACCAGACACAACAAACAATAACTGCGGAGACCGTTCTCCATCTTGCTTCTGATAATCAGCAGACAGATTCAAAGATGGGGGCACAGTTATATCGGGCAAGGGTCTTAATTCCATTTCAGGTATTACCCTTTGCTCCTTAGTTCCGTCCAACTTACTATATATTAACGAGTTAACGTCCATTACAATTCGCCAAAAAACGGAATAGCGCCATATCGTCCTTCCAAATAACCATTTTCAATAGATATGGTCTTATGTGGTTTAAAATCGTTCAACGAATACAATCTTGTAACGCCATTTTCTTTTTCCGTAAACCAGATTTCATCTGCACGCAACAACTCTTTCTGATTAAGTAAAGCTGTCTCATGTGTAGTAAAAATGAGTTGTCCTTTAGCCTCTGTATCGTTACCAAAGTACTCTATGAGTTTCTTTATTAGAATAGGGTGAATACCATTATCAATCTCATCTACGAACACTGTGCACTCCTCCTTTGTAGCATAATAGATTGCAGGAATAAGAGTAAGTAATCGCAAGGTTCCGGTAGATTGCATAGTTGCATCCATGTCACCCACATAGCCATTACGTCCTAATTGACGGAATACGAACTCTCGTACCTTTTGGTGACCATCTCGGTCAACAATATCAAATGCTGGGGCAGAATCTTTCATTTGGCTAATGCTATGTTTGACATCAGAGCGAGCCCCTAACATTTTATTAAGCAAAGTATTTTTAGCACTTTCATGAGAACTCATCCACTCTTCTATATCAGACTCAACAATAGACATTCTCTCTATTCCGAGGCCAATTTTTGAGTACATATCGTTGACAAAATCAAGAATCTGTTCTTGATCAAGTAATTGCTCAATAAGCCAAGGCATATCTCTATCTATCGCAACAATCTTCAGATATTTCTTAAACCAGTCAAACGCCTCATCCAATAACGGATAATCAGTCAATCGTTGCCTACCATTGATACCCAAAACCGATAGAGCAGGATTTTCTGCCAATTGCCGTATAAAAATTCGGCGCGTCTCCTCTCCAATAGTAGATATAAAGAAATTTACACGCGTGTTCTCACGCGTAAATATTGGAGTCGGAGAAGCCTTTCCTCTCCCAGACTTATAAAGGTTTTCCTCAACAATTCCAGTTTGATTGATTGCAACATTATAGATGTACATCGACTCACCAATACCAAACTCCAAGGTAAACTCAATTGGTTGTGATTCATCGGAAACTGGTAAGCGGAATCGATTATCTACATACCATGAGCGCAACACAGGAATATCCATTTCTGTAACCACATATCGTTTCAGAAACGATAAAGCTTGTACAAAATTAGATTTCCCAGAACCATTTGCACCATAGATAGCACTTTCCTTCAACACTGGAACTGGAGCGCCTCGATGTATATGTTGAAGAAAATTATCCCTTCTGGGATTTGGAAAAGCATCAAATTGCTGAACCTCAGCAAAAGACTTGTAATTACTAATAATTATTCGATAGAGCATATCAATAATGTGAATTTCTCAATTTTCAGCCGCAAAATTACTATTTTTTTTTGAATTGTGCAAATTTTTGCGTGAGTTTTTCACGTTTTGCAGCGTTTTTCAAGAAAAAAGTATCGCAGTTTGATGCCAAATACCCCTAATTACAACCCTTCGACATAAGAAAATGACCTTCTTAACTGAGGTAATGATTTGTTGGGCAGGAATGGTGGGAGCTTGGGGAGCATTTACTTCACCGACTGCTTTAGGTCCATCACATACAAATAAGCCGTTTCGAGAGCCTTCTTTATAGCGGCAGAAATATCTTTTTCCGACATATGTCCTCCATTTGCCTCAAATACTTGCATTGTCATTAAGTCATCGTTTAGTTGAACGGGGCTAAAAGAATACCAATTGTTCCCAATTTCATGAATACCATATTTTAGTCCTGGAGTTTCCAAAAGAAAACCTGCAAGACAAGACATACGTAATGGGGCTTGCCTAAAATATTTCTCAAGATCTTGCCTGTGAACTATTATATGCATCCTAACCAAAATTGTAAGAAATCTTGTTATGGGAGCTACTGTACTATAGTCGCCTTCACTCGAATGGCGTATTTCATTCGTAATACTCTCATCCACTGCATCCAGAAGTTTTACGATATCACGGAGAGATAACGTATCTATTTTCTCCCTCAAACTGATTATTCTGCCATTTTCATTTACCCCAATACAAAATTGTTTTAAATCTTCCTCAGACAAGAGACATTCCTCGTTGAAATAATTAACCAACTCGCTTCGCGCTTGCCGCAATAGGGAATACTCAAACACATGATGGCTTAAGAACTTATCCATATAACCTTCATAATTCGCCTTTTCCCCATAAAAATGTTTGAATATTGATTTGGTCACTATGTGATCCATCACCAAAACTATCTTATCAAATCCAAACTTATTACCTCCATCCTTCTCGTCTATATGCGCACCTAACACATTCAGTATCCGAAACAGATGTGCAGGATCTAACCTATCCAGATCCTCAATTATCAAAATGCATTGCTTGGAATCTGTCTTTCGTTTTTGGACTCGTTGAAGTGATTCTCGAATAAGCATGGTGTAAGCATCTTCCTCATAGATACCTCCTCTTAGCAGCTCAAATGATTTATAATAACTTTTCAGCGTTTCAGAATGCTTTTTATAATTCTCTACAAAATTCTTCAGCGACTCACTCACAGGCGCATCCAATCCGGTTTTGAATTTCAAAAATGTTTGGGTTACGAATCCAATAGCCTCCACCGCGTTATCCGTATTGACGATACCTTTTGCCACATTTTTTAACACATGTTCATCCACCAGTTTATATATGCATAGTTCCTTTAAAACATCTCGTTTGATATATTCAAACACATCCT
Source organism: Bacteroidales bacterium UBA1769 (assembly GCA_002314725.1). Classification (GTDB taxonomy): domain Bacteria; phylum Bacteroidota; class Bacteroidia; order Bacteroidales; family UBA932; genus Cacconaster. The sequence goes on along the minus strand of DCGV01000048.1, from coordinate 5,724 downwards.
CATTGGGAGCCACTACATAGTTTATCGGACGCAGCTTCACAAAGATGTACTGATTCCCCCGAGTATGAATAAAGTCCTCCAAGAAGCTGGTCTTACCATCACCAAATTGAGCAGACAGAATCGTCCGCTCATTGTTATTCAAGTGCGCCTCAAATCGTTCTAATTCGGATGATATATCTATCTTTTGCATATAGTAATTCTATATCATTTCAAAGATGTGAATAGATCTTTAGTATTCATTTTATATCTTTTTGTTCTTATTCAATTACTGCAATAGCTTCATCAATTGTCATTTGTCTATCCATGCGCTGGTAGTATAATGTGCGATAGTTTTCTGCCAGTATCAAAAGATTCGGCATTCCCGGTTCTTCTGTGATTTTGGTAATGGCTTCATTAGCATGATTCAGCAAATCAAGTGATTGTTGCGCTATATTTCCTACAGACACCAAGATACTGCTGGAACTGATATGCATGACATCTTCTTTCTTAAAGATGTATGGATATAGATCAAGGAGGGTATCGAGACAATCCGGATTGTTAAATGAGAAGATGTAGCTAAAATTCTGATTAAATACATTTTCCCTATTATCACTAACATACTCCAGCATCTGCTTGCTTCCAATCTTCAGCAATTGATATATAGCCCTTTGCATATTGAAAGGTTTTAAAACCGGGAAAAGCTCTTTAAGGTATGACTGAGCCCACACAACGTCAATATTATTGTCTATTGAATTAAGAAGCAAGAGCATTTTCACGTCCTCGTTTAGAGAATCAATGCGATCAACTAATTTCTGTCGGAATTCCGATATTTGAATAAACTTCTCTGAGAGCAGTTCGATGACGGCTGGGTTCCTGTGTTTGAAAACCTCTTCAAATACAACATCCAGTGTCTCTGGATTACCATTCTTGACTAAGTAATCTGCAAACAAGATATACTGATCATCCCCAATATCATGACGACAGCAAACCCAATATGTAAGCAAGTCAATAATCTTTTCTCTTCCTATCTGATTCTCTGCATATTGTAGCAAAGACATTGTGGGAGCATCAAAAGAGGAATCATCTAATGATTCGGTTTTTGTGATATGCTCGGTGGCATACATAGGAAGAAGCGCAATAAGAGCATCTTTTTCGAGCGACCCATACCCAGATAAAAGCAAATGTATAGCTTGCTTGAAAATTTCATAGTCTTGATGCGTCCTTACATTGTTAGGGGCACAAAGATGCTTCACAGCCGTTTGAGTTGCCGATTCTATTTGAGCCGGGCTTACCGAAACATCCCTATTTCTCTGTAATAACGCGTTGACTATTTCGCACATCCGAAAATCTTCGTAATACTCCAGATTAGTGATTCTTTCAATCAACTGAAATTTGTCAATGGTATGTAAGAATCCGGACATCAATATAAAGTTTAGCGCATAGGAGTCTGATGCATAGCCTGCTTTTTGGACGCATACAGCAGGGTCTGAGTATCCTTCATCTACGACCTGAGCAATTGCTTTAATCTTAGCAGAAAAGCACCCATAGTCACACATCTCGTCAAAAGTGCGTTGACGTAGCTGACGATACTGTTCCTGTTTTTCGGGTGATATTTTACCAAAACCACGTATTTCTTTTATCTTATTATCGACATCTTTGTCCTTACCATAAGTCAGTTCAAAGAACGCTTCATATTCATCAAGTGCTTTTCCTGAGATAGAGGGTGAAAGATAGTATGGATGTTCAATAAACAGACTATCGAAGGATAGCTTCACTTGTTCGAGAAGTCCGACATCTTCTCTATGCTGATAAATCGTGGAGAGTATGGATTTCAGCAGGCACAAATAATCGTCTGCATCATTTTCAAAACGCACGAAGTCTGGTGCTGTGATATGCTCTAAGACTCTACCCGCATTCTTACCGCTTTTGATCTTGCAAAGCGCTTTGTACAATGGGCTTCTATGAACAGAGACATACCTTTCCTGTCTAAGAAATGATTCACTGGCAAGAAGCCAATCAAGATAGTTATCAGCCCATCCTCCATAATTGCAAACAGTCGACATTGCACATATTGCTTCTTGATTTCTCCAATCCTTGAGGATGGAAAATAAGCGCTCGACATATTGCTCGCTTGAATAGAAATGTTTGCTGAGATACATAAAGTAATAGCAACCACTACAACCCTCCGTTTCACCATATTGGATTACTACATTGTATAATTCATCAACCAACCGAGTATAAAGACCCTTATTATATTGTTGTAACTGATCGTAGTTGATATACGGTGTGAGGCAGAGAACATTATAAATATACTTGTCGCTGTCAAGATTGAGTTCTTGTGTCAGGTAATTGATGAGTTCTTCGCCTTCTGCAAATCTGTATAAGCGTTTATAATCTTCAACTCGAAACACATCAAAGAAAGTTCTCCTCTTTTTAAGATCCTCAAGAATATTCTGCACAAGCAGAAAACGTGTACGACTATCTATACTCGTAGCATCGCATTGCAAAATAAGCTCTTTTGCTGAAGCCGAAATCCAATCGATAATTACAGGCTTAAGAGGTTGCTGTTGTGAACTTTTCTGCTGAAGCCATAACAGCACAACATTATACCACTGAGGCTTAATTTGAGCGGTTCCATAAAAGCATACTACTTTTTGGAACTCCTCAAGAGTCATATTCAGACAATACTCAGCGGCTAAATATTCTCGTATTGCATTATTGACAAACTCATAGGATCCATCTCCCAGATTGTTGAATAAACTTCGAGGTAATCTGTCATAAAGCAAATCAGGGTTAGCAACACCATCTATGCGCATGAGTTCTTCACACGTTAATGATTGATGACCTGCCAATATCATGACAAGAGCGCATTTCTGCTGAAACTTTATCCGCTCCTGTTTTCTCTTATCTGCAGCTTCTCTATCAGCGCCACGCTCGTGTAGTTGAGAACTATCCACAAATAGTTTATACAACTCTGATTTGTTTATGGGCAATCTATTGCTCCTGTTCTTGTAGGTAATAAGTGTTAGCAAGCAGAAGATATTGTGTGCATAATCTCTAATATCAAGTCTGCAGATATATTCCTTCAACTGGTCTGCTCTGCTGGTGTCTTCAGTTCTTGCATCAATAATTTGACTGGCTTCCTCGAAGGTTAGATCGCTCAAGTATAGAGGGGTGAAGCCTTTGAGTAATTTGTCGACATTGAAGTTTTGTCGACAACTTACCAATATCTTAACCGTGGGATGTTCTTCGCTATAGTTATTCAGTTTAGATACAATATTGTCGAATCCGATAGGCGTCTCATCTATAGCATCAATAATCACCACAGTCTTATGACCATCTACAGCTTCATGCTGAGGCAGGTTACTAATATCGTCTATAGTTAGTTCCTTTGCATTTTTGATTGCTACATTATACTCCTCAGCCGCCAATATGTGAGCGAGATGGGTCAGTTCGTAAGTCTTTCCGCTTTGGGCAGGAGCAAGAAGAAGAAAACGGAATGATTGAACCGATGGCACAGCCTCCGTCAAATATTCATAAAGTGTGTACCTGTGTTCATCTTCATCGAATAGATAAGAACTAGATTCCGGGGTCCATAGTTGTACCCTACGTTCAATGTAATCAGCATGATCGTCAATTGACTGATGCACGAACGAAGCAATGGATTCTCTCGAATCTATTGTATTGAGAAGGTCCTTAAAGTATGTTGCAAAAGTGCTTAATACGGTGTTGTAGGAACCCGAGTTATCGAGAGTCTTCTTTTGTATAGCTAAGAAGTTGTATGTAGCATCATCGTTTGAAGAAAGAATAGGAGATCCGGATAATCCTACTACTAAATCATGAAAGGTTCGGTGATGATTACTCGGCACGTCCAATACCCACGAACAAGGAGGTATAAACTCTGCATTAAAAGCTTGACCATTTCTATTTGTGCGAGGATAGCCATAAGTATAATATAGTACCTTGTCCAAATCCGGTTTTGATGCATCTTCGAACTTAATGCGTGATTCATTAAGGAATCCATTATTGGGATTCTCAACCTCAAAGATTGCATAATCAAGGCCTCGTGATGAATCAAATACCAAAAAGACCTTCCGCTTTATAAATAGTTTTACAAATTCTGGTACTCCGTTAGTAACTGTTTTATAGTACTCCACCATGAAATTCCCCGACTCCCAGTTAACAGCACAATGACCTGCTGTCAAAAGGTATGTTTTTCCCTTGAAACAGCATAACATCCCCGAACCTTCATTCTTGATGATGGAGGTATCAGGGTCGAAGTCCGATGTCCGGACTACTATTTTGATAAGATTCCAGAGATCTGTAGTTGAACAGTTCATTGGCATGAGCCCGCAATTAATGTTTCAAAATTATTGTTTTCTGATGTCACTTCCTCATCTGTCAGAAACCACGCCCCATAATTTTCCTCCATTTCTTTACGATCGTAGTTGAAATATAGGTTTATCTTCTCGCGTTCATCTGGTTTGTGATTCATGAGTATCTTGGCAATAGTATATCGGTCAGGAAGCCCATAGCGACCATTGGTTGATATAATGAAGTTATTGCAATCTATTAGATTTAAAACATTCTCGCTAATATTCTTCATGCTTCCATGATGGGGAACTTTGACAAAATCAACCTTTAGTTTATGTTTGTGGTCTTCATTGTATTTCTTTATCCAGGGGATGATAATTTCTTCACGAATATCGCCAAGCATAAGATAGCATTTGTCATCCGTTTCGATTAGGCACGAAATAGAACAGTCGTTGATAATTTGTTTCTTATGATCATCCTTGTTCAACTGTTTCCCAGCCCATTCTTCGAGCGTAACTGCAAGCGTGCCTTGCTTATTACAAGCCGCTATCTCAGCTTCTACATACTCTTTTTTATAGTTGTCCTCAAATTTCTTTTTCGATTCCGCAGTTGGTGAAAGTACGGTAATTCGTACCAGACCATTGGGGTCTACATATGTAGTTCCCACAATAATTTCATCATGACAATCTACTATGCAATTGTTTTGCTTTTCGTAATCAGAGAGTAGATTTCTCAAATCATTACACATGCTATATGAAGATATCTCTGGATTCAGATTCACTCGAATAAGTGATGGTGAGTTAATCCAATACTTACCAAACTTTGCAATTCTGGAGGGGTTTTCGGTCAAGTAAGCCACTAATCCGTTGCTATGATCTTCATCAAAGTGTGTGATAATACACAAATCAAAGAAGTCAATTCCTTCTAATGCCGGTAGAACTTCTTTCAGATAGGCACATTTTGGTCCGCTATCTATAAGAACGTTGGTTGTCTTACTTCCATTGGTTACAGTTAGTATAAATGCATCTCCATGCGCAGCTTTTAGCATACGAAGTGTAGATGTTACTTTACAATCAGTCATAGTATATCATATATTATTGTCGCTTTGGTTAAGTCTAAATTTCTGCAAATCACTCATCTGTCATCATTTTTAATACTCATACATCCATATACTTCCCCACTCGGAATTCATACTCCCCCACTCGCTTAATCTCCTCCTCGCTGCCGTTCCACAACTTCATCTTCAGCAGTTTGGCGATGGTCTTCTCATCAAACCGGTACTTCACCACCTTGGCGGGGACACCGACTGCGATGGCGTAGGGAGAGCACCTGATTCTTAGGAATAAATCTCTATCCTACACTCGTGTTTTTTGGTCTTCTTGTCGTAGTTAATGCCGACCAACACGACCTTCCCAACATAGTTCTCCAAGG
>DCGV01000023.1 GCA_002314725.1 Bacteroidales bacterium UBA1769 | reverse complement strand
ATAGCCATTTCGTGTACGTCGCGAATGATATTTAATGGATTTATTGCCAAAACCTTACGCGACGTACAAGAATAACGTCTATCATGTACTTCGCGAATGATTTCACTTTCCTGCAATTCACCTGAGAGTTAAGAGTCTAGAGTCCAGAGTTATAACTCTTAGCTCTTAGCTCTGGACTCTTAACTCTCCTCTCGTAGGTTTCAATTATTCTGGTGAGTCATATTTTGATACAATGAGGAACTATTATGCTCAAGTCAAAGTCCTTCGGGCGTATATGGCAATGACGTTGCTCACCAATTGGAATAAACCTGTAATCAATGACCATGATGGTAATGATATTACCATACCAAGTCTGATTTCAGAGTGTCAACAAGCTGTTGATTTCTTGACAGAACGTTCTTCAATGTCCGACAAACAGATGGTTACAACTGTTTCGAAAGGTTTTGCTCAAGCCTTGTTAGGAAAACTTCATTTGTTTAATAATGATTATTCTGATGCTAAACAAGTTCTAAAACGTGTTATGGATTCTGGCAAATATTCTTTGACTCCTGGTGAACAATATTCTAAATTGTTCCATACGGAAGGCAATGGAAATGAAGAGAAGAGTTTCGAAGTAAGGATGCCGTACAATAAGGATTATGCAGAGTTCTGGGGCTTGAATTCAGATGCTTTTGTAGCAGATCCTATGGGAAAGGTTACAGATCAGGTTAAGGGTAAAGGATATATTAGCGTCCCTACATGGGTAGGTAATGAATTCTATAATTCTGATAATGATTCATACCGTGTTAAATCCTCTATACCAAATATTGTGTACGTACTTGTCGAAGGAGAAAGTAATTATGTTGATGAATCTCTCAACAGTCTGGATTTTCCTCAACGACTAGAGAGTACTTCTATTGGTATCAAAGCATCAGGAATGAACGGGCAGTCGCTATATATTCCATACAAAATGATGATGAAAAATAGTGATATTCAGGATGGCTACCTACCTAATATTACCATTATGCGATATGCGGAGGTTTTACTTATGTACGCAGAGAGTTGTATTAAATCAGGATCATCCACGGAGGCTACAAGTCCACTGAATGTCATAGCACAAAGGGCAGGATCAGCGGCATATTATATGAATACGCCATCTCTATCAGATGTAAAGCAGCAGAAGCTTTATGAACTATGGAATGAAGGTTGCAGATTCAATGACTTGGTGCGTTTGGGCGATTCTGATGATATTGACAGATTGAAGACTAAAAAGGAGAACTCTATTCTGTATGATAAACTAACACGAGCTGCTCAAGCCGGAGAGTCACCGGAATATGCGGGCGGGAATCGATACTATGTATTGCGTTCATTGACCACAACTTCATACGAGAATGACAACGCACACAACTATTTCCCACTTCCAGCATCAGTAGAAAACTAATAATAAATTACTATAATAAAAAAGAGTATGACTTAGAATTTGGTCATACTCTTTTTTTACCCTATTATTCCAATGCTTTCAGTTTGACTTCAGCGGAAAGCTGGTTATCCTTGCGAGAGAGAATGTCGCTGAGTTCTTGCTGAATCTGTTCGTTTTTAAACCAGACACAGCGCGCAAGCATGTAGTTCTTCAACTGCTCGAACACTTCTGCATCGGAGATTTCTCTTCCGTAATAGGCAACCTTGAAAATGTTCCAGAATTCAAGTGCCTGTTGCCATGTCATGTGATAAAGAAAATCGAATGAGTGGTCAGATCCATAATGAGTGGTGATGTAAAACATCGCCAGATCATTGTTGGGATGTCCGTAGCAGACATCTCCGAGATCTATCAAGTAGTCATTCTCACCATCGGTAATGATGTTGCCGAAGTGCATGTCACCGTGAAGAAGTGTGGTTCTATCCTCAGCAGCAATGGTATTCAGTGCTTTCTGGACTTTTTCTTTTGTTGCAGCGTTCAGAACAACGTTACTGTTAAGAAGAGTCTGGTATTTATCAACCTCTTTTGTGAAGTAAAAATCGGCGTTGTCCATTTTTTTATTCAGCTCTGTTACCTCCTTGCTGTGAAGTTCCTTCATAATTGCAGCCATACGCTTCGCAAGAGTAGGAATCAACTCCGGCCTCTCTCCGGCTAGCCTGCAAAAAGACTTTTTATTCTGTATCCTTTGAGAAATCAAGGCCAGATGTCCTTCGTATCGAGTGACTTCCAGAACCTTTGGAACTCTGATTCCGCATCTCAAAAGAGCTACCGTTTTGGCGTATTCCCTCTGCATATATTCGTTGAGCGCAAGTTCATCTTCAGCAGATGACTCAGGGCGCTCAACGGTGTACACTTTCATAATCAATTCAGGATGAGATTCGCTTGAATAGCTCTCTCCCTCCATTCCTGCTCCTGATGGAATCCAGTCGTTGATGTTCATGCTTAAACAAGAGATGCGATAATTAAAAGCTCAGTTTTCGAATGATCTATTTCATTCCCATTCTCTCGATAAGAGCATCCGGATTAGGGTCACGCCCCATGAAGTTGCGGAACAAAACATCTGCATCCTCGATAGATCCGCGAGAAAGTATCTCTTTCTTGAACTGCTCGCCGATTTCACGGTTGAAGATACCGTTCTCTTTGAATTTTGAGAAAGCGTCAGCTTCAAGTACCTCTGCCCATTTGTATGAGTAGTAACCGGCTGCATAACCTCCTGAGAAGATGTGGTTGAATGCAGGAGCCATTGCAGTGCCGTCGATTAGTGGCATAGTGATTGATTTCTCTTTAAGATCTCTCTCGAATGCTACAACATCCTGTGAAGGAACCTCTATGCAGTAATTCCAACCCATATCGATCAAGCCATATTCAATCTGGCGTACACATAAATATCCTGCAAGATAATTCTTGGCAGCAATAATCTTGTTTATCAATTCAGTAGGTATAACCTCACCGGTTTGATAGTGTTTTGCAAATGACTGAAGATATTCAGCTTCGTATGTCCAGTTTTCATTGATCTGTGAAGGAAGTTCAACGAAGTCACGTGCTACACTTGTACCTGTTAGTGATGGGTATGAACCCTCGGCAAGAAGTCCGTGAAGACCATGCCCGAATTCGTGAAGCAATGTAGTGAATTCATCGAATGTAAGAAGAGCCGGGGTTGTCTCAGTAGGTTTTGTGAAGTTTGTAGTGATAGTCACAAAAGGTCTGTTTTCAACTCCGTTCTGGATTGAAAGGTCCCTGAAAGATGTCATCCATGCGCCGCCTCTCTTGCTCTCGCGTGGGAAGAAGTCGAAGTAAAGAAGGCCCATAAAACGACCGTTTTCGTCAGTTACTTCGTATGCCTTGACATCTGGGTGATATACAGGGATATCTTTGTTTTCAGTGAAGTTCAAACCATAAAGCTTGTTTGCAAAATCAAATATTGCAGCTTGAACACTGCTCAATTCGAAATATGGTTTAAGAAGCTCCGTATTGATGGAATATTTCTCATCCTGATACTTCTCTGACCAATATGAGAAGTCCCAAGGCATCAATTGGCCTTCAAAACCATTTGCATTGGCATATTCCTGTATTTCAGCAACATCTCTTCTTGCTGCAGGAAGAGTCTTTTCCATGAGATTGTTAAGGAAGTCCATTACAGTCTCAGGAGTTTTAGCCATTCTTGTCTCGATGGCATAATCACCGAATGTCTTATATCCAAGAAGATTAGCCTCTTTTATGCGTAAATCGGCAATATTGAGGATAACGGATGTATTGTCGAAATCACCGCCGATACAACGTGTATTGTTTGCTCTCCACATCTCCTCTTTAAGTTCACGATTTGTGCTGTATTTCAAGAAGGCTCCGATACTTGGAGAATTAAGTGTAAACAGCCAACCATCAAGGCCTTTTGCCTTTGCATCTGAAGAGGCCATATCCTTTACGAAGTCTGGGAGTTCAGCAACAATTGCTTCATCAGTGATATGAAGAGTGTAAGCATTTGTAGCATCAAGGATATTGCGACCATATTTCAAGCTTGCCATTGAGAGCTGCTCAGATAACTTTGAAAACTCCGCTTTGTCTTCGTCGCTCAAGTTAGCTCCATTGCGTGCAAATGATTTATATGTATCTTCCAAAAGTTTTGCCTGCTCCTGAGTCAAATCCAGACTCTCTCTCTCTTCATAAACTGCTTTTACTTTGTTGAAAAGATCTGGGTTAAGAGTAACAAACATACTGTATTCTGTCATCTTTGGAGATAACTCTTCTGCAGTCTGTCTGAGGACATCGCTTGTGCATGATTCGTTTACAGCATAGAAGATTCCGGAAATCTTTGTCAAATCAGCCCCTGCAAATTCCAAAGCTTCGATTGTGTTTTCGAATGTAGGCTCGTCAGGATTGTCAATAATTGCCTGAATATCGGCTTTTGCTCTTTCGAGAGCGATTTCAAAAGCTGGAGCGTAATCAGTATCCTGAATCTTGTCGAATGCAGGTGCTCCGAACGGTGCTGTTGATTCTGTTAAAAGTGGGTTTTCCCTCATGTTACAGCTTGTTAAAAATAGTGCAGTTATTGTTGCTGCTAGAAATAATTTTTTCATTAAATAAATATAATATTACAATTGTTTCAAATTACTATGCAAAGGTAATCAAACTATTGCGTATTTCTTACCTTTTTGTATGAATAGGGTGTAGGATGTGGGAAAAAGTGTATCTTTGCACAAAGTCAAAAACTCAACGGTATGTCGAATAATTTCTATTTATACAATACTTTAACCAGAACAAAAGAGCTTTTCAAACCTATCAATCCTGATAGAGTTGGCATTTATGTTTGCGGCCCGACAGTGTATGGTGACGCACATCTTGGTCACGCAAGACCAGGCGTAACGTATGATGTCCTTTTCCGACTTTTCAAACATCTGGGATACAAGGTAAGGTATGTAAGAAATATTACCGACGTTGGACACCTTGAGAATGATGCAGACGAAGGCGAGGATAAGATTGCGAAGAAGGCCCGCCTGGAGCAGTTGGAGCCTATGGAGGTTGCACAGTTCTATACTCTTCGTTATCACGATGCGATGCGTAAGCTGAATACGCTTCCACCATCAATTGAACCGCATGCTTCCGGTCATATCATTGAGCAGATAGAGGTGGTAAAGAAAATCTTTGATGCCGGTTATGCATATGAGAGCAATGGTTCGGTCTATTTTGACGTACAGAAATATAATCAAGACCATAAATATGGAGTGCTGTCCGGTCGTTCGATAGAGGATCAAATATCCAATACCAGAGAACTTGACGGTCAGAGCGACAAACACTCTCCATTGGATTTCGCACTTTGGAAAAAGGCATCTGCAGAACATATTATGCGCTGGCCAAGCCCTTGGAGCGACGGCTTCCCTGGATGGCATCTTGAGTGCTCAGCGATGAGTGAAAAATATCTTGGGAAAGAGTTCGATATCCATGGTGGTGGAATGGATTTGATGTTCCCTCATCACGAGTGTGAAATTGCACAGAATACTGCATCCAGAGGGACAAGCGGTGTCCACTACTGGATGCATAACAATATGATTACAATTGAAGGAAAGAAGATGGGTAAGTCATACGGCAACTTCATCACTCTTGACGAGTTGTTCAGTGGCTCACATCCAAAACTTCAACAAGCATACTCTCCGATGACAGTGCGTTTCTTCATTCTTCAGGCTCACTATCGCAGCCCTCTTGACTTCAGCAATGAGTCGTTGCAGGCAGCAGAGAAAGGTTTGAAGAGATTGATGCAGGCTGCAAAAGATCAGCTTAACCTTCCTGTCCAGGAATCTGCTCCGGCAGTAGCGGAGATTGCAACAATCAAGAGCCATATCTACGAAGCCCTTCTTGATGATTTGAATACTCCTATCGCTGTATCAGAACTTTTCAATCTTGTTACTATTGTCAATAAAATAAAAGATAAAGCAGTTGAGATTAATGCTGATGACAAAGCTACTATCAATGCTCTGTTTGAAGATATCGTTAAAGGTGTTCTTGGTCTTGAGGATGATAGGGCGGAGGGCTCATCAGAGGATATGATCAACGGTCTTGTTCAGATGGTTATCGATGCACGTGTAGCTGCCAAAGCCAATAAGGACTGGGCAACAAGCGATAAAATCCGTGATGCGTTGAAAGCTATAGGTATTCAGATCAAGGATACCAAAGATGGCGCTGAATGGTCATATATTGAATAGTTACAATTTTCTCTTGACTCGTACCTTACGTCGTGCATTATCTTTGCAACCGTTAACATTCAGTGCACAGATGGTATGAGTAACAATCGTTTAAAAATAGGGGAGTTTTCACGCCTATGCAGAGTGACTGTCAGGACGCTGAGACATTATGAGGAGATAGATCTTCTTGTACCGGAGATTGTAGATGACTTTACCGGTTATCGTTATTATTCCATAAGACAACTGCAGAAGATGCAGAGTATCCTGCATTTGAAAGAGCTTGGGTATTCGCTTGAAGAGATCAAGGAGTTGTGGAATGATGATGATCACGTCCCGACGATAGAATCTCTTGAGGAAAAGATCCAAGTTTGCGAATCCGAGCTCATGATTATGAAAAAACGTCATCGCATGCTGATGGCTATGGTTGCTTCCCGCAAAAAAATTGAAAAAATGGAGAAAATTTACATTGAATCTCTGCCTGCAATAATTGTTGCAAGCCATAGGACAATCATTCCGTCATATCAGGAATTAGGCAGATTGTGCTATGAGGTTATTGGACCGGAAATGGCACGCCTTGGTTGCGAGTGCCCCGAGCCGGGTTATTGCTATTCTATCGAACATGGTGGGTACAAGCCACAGGATATCGATATCGAGTACTGTGAAAAAGTGACTGCAAAGGGTACTGATTCCGATATTATCAAGTTCAAGGATATTCCTGAAGTTCCGACCGCCGTATGTATGAAGGTTTACGGAAGTTACGACAAACTCTATCAGAGTTATATAGACTTATTCTCTTGGATTGAGAAAGAGGGATATGAAATCAGCGGTAATCCAAGAGCGAACTATATCGATGGTATTTGGAATCAAGAGGATCCGGATTTATGGCTGACAATTATTCAAGTGCCTGTATTGAAGAAATAAGCCAATACAGATGATCTAGAGATGGGGGGATAAGTTGATAGATAGGTATATAACCAATATCAAACAAGCTCGCAGATAAGTGTAGCTGAAGAGCAAGAGATTACCTTTACATTGACATATTCTCCCGCTTTATGCCCGCCGGCAGGGAATACACAAGCCTTGTTAGATGATGTGCGTCCGACAAGTTCGGTTTCAGAACGCTTTGAAGCGCCTTCAATTAATACCTTAAATACCTTGCCGATGCATTCTTGATTGCGTTCAAGTGAGATTTGATTTTGGAGAGCAATGATTTCGTTCAAACGAGCTGTTTTTACTTCATTAGGGACATCGTCTTCATAATGCCTTGCTGCCAAAGTGTTAGGGCGGAGTGAATATTGGAACATGAAAGCTCCGTCATATCTTACCTCTTTGAATAGTGAAATAGTGTCTGCATGATCCTCTGGAGTCTCTCCGCAGAAACCGGCAATTACGTCAGTAGTAATACCGCAATCAGGTATTACTTCACGAATCTTGGAGATACGCTCAAGATAGCCCGCTCTTGTATATTTACGACGCATCTTGATAAGCATTGCATCACTGCCTGATTGTACAGGGAAATGTATATGCTTGCAGATGTTTTCGTATCTAGCCATTGTATAAAGGACCTCATCCTTGATATCATTTGGATAAGAAGTTGAGAATCTAACTCTTACAGTGGGGTCTAATTGCGCTACCATCTCAAGTAGCTGGGCGAAGCTGACTGTTTCACCATTTTCTCCCTTCCAGTTGTATGAATCAACATTCTGTCCCAATAGGCTTATCTCCTTGTAGTTGTTGTCTATCAATGTCTTAGCCTCTGCGATGATACTCTTTGGATCGCGGCTGCGTTCAGCGCCACGTACATATGGTACAATGCAGTATGAACAAACATTATTGCAACCTCTCATGATTGAGATGAATGCGGTTACTCCGTTTGAGTCCATTCTGACAGGAGCGATATCGGCGTAGGTCTCTTCGTGTGATAGAATAGTATTAATCTGCTTACTATCGGCAGAAGCAGCTACAATCAACTTTGGAAGATCCCTATATGCATCTGGTCCCGCAACTATGTCAATGACAGGATGTTTCAATAATTCATCTTTGAGTCTCTCTGCCATGCATCCAAGGATACCAACAATGATTTTGCGTTTTTTCTTCTCAAGACGGAATACATCAAGTCGGCCAAGCACACGTTGTTCCGCATTATCACGAATAGAACAGGTATTCACAAGTATGACGTCAGCCTTTGAAATATCATTGCAAAGAGAATAACCAGCTTGCTGAAGGATTGATAATACAACCTCACTGTCATTGACATTCATCTGACACCCATATGTCTCGATGTAGACCTGCTTCTTGGAGGCGTCAATAACTGGTTTTACTGAAGTGTATTTACTCTCTGCCATGATGTAACTTTTTCAAAATCTGGCGCAAAGATAAGATATTTTTTTTGCCTGAGTATCTCAACTTAACATTCTTTAGTATATTTGCAGCATGAACAAAATTGTTAAGACATTATTCTATATCCTAATCAGCGCAGTTACCATTTCAGTTGTGAGCTCTTGTGATGATTATAAGAGAGTTAATGTAGGGAAGATAAATGTTGGCAAGATAGAAAATGTAAAATTTTCACTCTCAAAAGTAGAGGCTAATATTGCGCTTTCAATTGAATTTGATAATCAATCCTCATCCAAATATCAATTGAAAAGTGGTGAGGTACAATTCTTTAAAGGGAAAGATAATCTTTTCGCAGAGTTGAAAACTGGAAAAAGTTCTGTGTTACCTTCTCATACCAAGAAGAAAATCGACTTCGATTGTTCAGTAATTTGCTATAAACCAACAGTATTCGTACTTTCCGGGCTTGGGTCTCTGGATAATGTCCTTACCGATGACATGCTGGTTGATGCTGAATTGGTCGTTTCACAAGGGATCTTTTCAAAAAAAATCAAGATAGAGGACACTCCGATAGCAGAATTGGTGAAATTATTTAATCAGACTAAGTAATGAAACATACACTATTAACCTTTGCCTTGCTTTTTATATCGTTTTTTGTGATGCAGGCTCAAAATAATGAATCACTTCAGAACAGTGAATCGTTGGAAATCGGAATAGAGTCACAAATTGAGCCTCAGATAGATTCATCATATTATGGAATAAACATCTTTTCTCTTGTATCCCATTCGGCAGATGATGAAGGTGTAGTGAAGATCAATCAGTCTTCTGATGTGTCAAAGGCTATGGAACGCTACATAGCTAACAATAAGACAAAGAAGATATCTGGATGGCGAGTTCGCATCTATTTTGACAATGCACAGAACTCCAGAGTACAATCTGAGAATATTGCCAGATCCTTTGCTGCTGAATATCCCCGTATTCGAGTCTATCGCAGTCATGTGAGCCCTTATTTCAAGGTTACTGTAGGAGATTTCAGAACCAAATTTGAAGCTCAACAATTTTCCAATAAGATTAAAGGTCAATATCCTTCAGTGTTCTTGGTAAGAGAGAATATCAATTATCCGTCTCTATAAAGTGCTTGGTATCAAGCTGTTATTAGCTATAATATTTTCCGGCATACTTTTTGACTTATATAGTATACACAATTGCTTTTTTGTGTAAATTTGTCTATATATGTTAAAACAAGGATTACAATTAAAACAGACGACCAGGCTATCTTCGATGCAGATCCAAACCATCAAGATGCTTGAATTGACTTCGGTCGAGCTGGAGCAACGTGTGAAGAAAGAGATCGAGGATAATCCTGTACTTGAAGAGGTGATAGATGACGGCAAAAGTGAAGATGGCACACAGAAGCAGATCTCTTTGAGTGAGTATGGCGCTGATGACCCTACACCGTCATATAAGTACTACGTCAATAATCAACAGGGGAAGAATGATACCTCACTATTCCCGACATTCTCTGTAAAAGAGAGCTTTCAACAGAGCCTGGAGGCACAATTGGGTTATACAGAACTGGACGAAAGGGAGAGAACTATAGCACAATTTGTAATAGGCATGTTGGATGATGATGGATATCTCCGTCGTGATTTGGAGTCATTGTCAGATGATATTGCTTTCCGACTGAATATTGAGACATCGGAAGAGGAGCTCGAAAGGATATTGCATGTAATACAGGAATTCGAACCTGTTGGCATTGGGGCACGCGATTTACGTGAGTGCCTTCTACTTCAGTTGAAAGCGCGTACACAGACAAAACCTGTTGCATTGGCAAAGCATATCTTGACAGAGTATTTCATGGAGTTCACAAAGAAACATTATGAGAAGATAATGTCTCGACTGAGTATCTCTGAAGATGAATTGAGAGACGCAATTGAGGAGATTGTGAAGTTAAATCCTCGTCCAGGAGGACAGATAGATGATTCTTATACTGAGCAGGCACAACAAGTGACTCCAGACTTCGTCTTGGAACTACATGACGGAGAACTGGAGATGAGTATGCCAAAATTCTCCATCCCCGAACTTAAGATCAATAAAAGATATGCCGATTTGCTTATGAGTTCGGCAAATACCAAGACTAAAGAGGGAAAAGAGGCTGCAGTTTTTGTGAAACAGAAGTTGGACTCGGCCAAATGGTTCATTGAGGCTATCAAACAACGTCATAATACCCTCCATAGTACAATGCAGGCCATAATTGATTTTCAGTATGAGTTTTTCTTGGATGGAGATGAAACTAAATTGAAACCTATGGTGCTCAAGAACATAGCAGAAAAAACTGGGTATGATATCTCTACGATTTCAAGAGTAGTCAATTGTAAATATATACAGACCCATTTTGGGATGTATCCATTGAAATACTTCTTCTCCGAAGGATTGAAGAACTCATCTGGTGAGGAGGTCTCTACTCGTGAAATCAAGAAGATTCTTTCAGATAGTATTGATGCGGAAGATAAACGCAAGCCACTGACTGATGAGGAGCTTGTTGAAGAACTTGGAACTAAGGGCTACAAGGTGGCGCGCCGTACAGTTGCTAAATATCGCGAACAACTTAATATCCCAATTGCCAGATTGAGAAAGGAGATTTAGTGCTTGGATCCGAATGCAAGGTCTCCTGCATCCCCTAATCCAGGTATAATGAAAGATTTATTGGTGAGTTCTTCATCAATTGCACCAACCCATAGAGTTACACTTTTATGGGGCAACTTTTTAGACAAACACTCTACACCATAACTTGATGCAAAAGGACATACAATATGAGTATGTTTAGGTGTCCCTTTCTCAGCGAATTGATCATAGGCGGCAATTACAGATGCCCCTGTTGCTATCATGGCGTCGGCAATAACCAATACTTTCCCATCAATTGAAGGCATATTGGCATATTCAAATTCGAAATTGAATTTGTTGTCTTTTCCATACTTGCGGTAAGCAGCTAAAAATGCGTTTTCAGCTTTGTCGAAGATATTCAACATGCCTTGATGAAGTGGAAGTCCGGCTCTAAGGATAGTGCCAAGCACAATCTTGTCATCAAAAGTATTGACAGCAGCAATCCCTAATGGTGTTTCAACCTCTTTAGTGCTATAAGAAAGAGTTTTGCTTATTTCATATGCGAAGATCTCTCCAGTGCGTTCAAGATTCGTTCGAAATCTCATGCTGTCTTTCTGGACTCTCTTATCTCTCATTTCTGAGATAAAATGATTGAAAACAGAATTCTGCTCGGATAAGTTGATGATAGTCATGTGTTGTGAGTGTTGCTTATCCACAAAATTAGCAATTATTATCAAAAAAGCTAAAATATCTTTTCCCAGCTATTATTATGTGATCTACCAGTTCAATATCAAAGAGTTTGATGGCATCTCTCAATGCTACTGTCTGTTTAATATCTGCTTCACTCGGTTGGACGCTACCGGATGGGTGATTATGGATCATGATAATTTTACTGGCCAACATTTCAATAGCTCTTTTGGAGATAAGTTTGATATCCATAATTGTTGAGTTGACTCCACCGTGACTTGCCAGCTCTTTACCAATTATTTTATTATTCATATTTAGATAGATAATCCAGCACTCTTCATGATCCAGATTTGAGAGAAATGGCCCCATAATCTTAAAAACCATTTCAGCTGAAGATATTTGCGCTTGTACTATATCAGGTATTGCAGCAACGCGTCTGCCAAGCTCAAATGCCGAGACTATTGATGCTGCTTTCGCTATTCCGACACCGGTTATTTGAGTCAATTGTTCAATTGTCTGACGGGATAGTGTTAATAGATTGTTCTGAGTGCTCCTTAGAATCTCTCTTCCAAGTTCAATGGCGGTAAGTGGTTTATCACCTGATAACCCGGATCTAAGTAGTATTGCAATAAGTTCGGAGTCGGTAAGAGAGGCTGTACCTTTAAGAATCATCTTTTCACGTGGTCTCTCTGCCTCAATCCATTCATTGATTGGTGTTGCCATAGTTTAAAATAAAAAAAACTTCCCGACGAATATCGGAAAGTTTTTCTATTTCAAACGGTCAATTTTACAAATTAAGCAAGTTTGTTAACGTAAACTGCGATACCACTCTTAAGGTTTGCAGCTTTATTCTTGTGAATAACGTTAATTTTTGCAAGTTTGTCAATCATAGCGAACACCTTTGGCATTGAAGCCTCAGCTGCTGCTTTGTCTGTTGTGTTACGGATTGCTTTGATAGCATTCCTTGTACTCTTTGCATAATACTTGTTATGCAATCTGCGTCTCTCGCTTTGGCGATTGCGCTTGTCTGCGGATGCGTGATTTGCCATTACTAAATTTTTTTTATTTTTTTAGTAGTGGGTAGGAGAATCGAACTCCTATTGCAGGAATGAAAATCCTGAGTACTAACCGTTATACGAACCCACCATCGTCCCCTATTCGTCATAAGGGAGTGCAAAGGTAAACATTTTTTTTACCAATGCAAATTTTCTTTACTATTTCTTTACAAAATTATCCCATGAAAATGAGGAAATAATGTAGTCTACTTGACGTAAATAGTTGCGTTTATTATATTTAGGTGCATACACAAAGCCTTCGATTACGACGATCTCCCTCTGGTCCGGAGTGATGTAAGCACGCTGTACGAATGGACCGCCCATAAAGTCGTTGTGTGTATCCCAAAGACTACGTAATTCAACACATTGCAGACCATTGACCTTTCTTGTTTTGAAGCCTGGAATGATAGTTGGATTTGTAATCATGTAACTATTGTCTGATGTAGCTGGAACATTCTCTTGAAGAACTTCATCACGTTTTGCTACGAGATATTCAGGAGTTAATTGGAATGTACCTTCAAATGGGAAGTTATAGATAAAGATACCTTGATTAGTAAATGAAGTTTCGTAGGAGATCCAAATAAAATCGGTAGCTTGTTTCTTTAAAGAGTAAACTGTCGGGAAATATGGCGATCCACCTACTCGTGCATTGACATATTCACGAAGACTTTTCTCTTCGAATTGAATAGAATTGGCAATTACTCTGTCCCGTTCAGCTTTTTCATAAAGATCAACGAGTACTTTACCATGTTCCCTGACATAGTCTGCAGCCTCGAGTTCACTTTTAGCTGAGATAGTAACAACTAATTGTGGCTGAGCCCATACGTCGTTAGCATAACTGATTTGAGGCTCTGTCTGGTCGTCATTGATCTTTACCATCAGAATATTTCTATGTACCTGAAAAACCTTATTGAAAGATTGTGGCGGTACATTGAAAAGAGAGTATAGTGGCTCTTTCTGAGGCAGATAATCGCACTCTGCAGCCAAGATATCTCTGATGGCTGTACCCGGTTCTGCTTCCCATTGATCCTTTGCAGCTACGACGGCTATTTCACCGGCTTTTCCACTTATATCCTGTTTTGATTGTTCTGTTGTACTGTTACAAGATATGGCTGTAAATAATGATATTACGGCTATTGTAATAATCACTGAAAAATCGAAGCGCTTCATGGTGTATATTATTCTAATTAGTGTATAAATAAACTTCTGATATCATTCCCGAAGGCAAGTACCATTAGAAGCAACAGCAGGATCATTCCAATCGTTTGCGCTACTTCCAGGAATTTGTCACTAGGTTTGCGACCTGTGATAATCTCGACAAGAAGAAATAAGATATGACCTCCATCCAGTCCTGGAATAGGAACCAGATTCAATACTCCTAACATCACAGACAGCATTGCTGCAAGACTCCAAACTCTGTACCAATCCCAAGTTCCAGGGAAAATACGACCGATAGCAATGAAACTTCCCACTGATTTATATGCTTCTGTCTTTGGCGAGAATATAAGACCAAGTTCTTGGACATAGTTGGTTATTTGTTTGATTCCACGGCTGAAACCAGCAGGGATTGCCGCAAGGAATGAGTATTTGTTCTGTGTAACGTTGAACATCTTTGTAAGATCTGTATTCAACATGACACCAAGTTTGCCTGCGGTATCCACTGATACCGGAATAATTAGCTCCGAACCTGCCCTGTCAATAGTAAGAGAAACGGTAGTGTCCTTATAGTTGGTCAACTCTTTTTGAATCTCTTGGACAATAATCATCGGCTTTCCATCTACTGCTACGACTTTATCGCCAGTGGCCAATCCGGATTCGATATTTGGGGAGTCCTCAGTAAACCCGTTGACAATGAATGGGAATGCTATGTCAAACATTCCAGGCGTGTTTAATGCTGCTGGGAAGTAAACGGGGTCGATATCGATATAAATTGTATCTCCACCTCTGATTACTGTCGCTTCAGTAGCTTTGCTTCTAAGCATCTCAATTTGGAGTTGAGAGAAATCTTCATTGAGAATATCATCGAAAGCGATAATTTTATCACCATCCCTGAATCCCATCTCATATGAGAGGTCATTGACGGCAACTCCATATACTGCATCTTTATTGCTCAAGTACTCTTCGCCCCAAGTGTGGAGTATGGCTCCGTATAGAATAAATGCAAGAATGAAGTTGAATAGGACACCACCAAACATGATGAAGAAGCGTTGCCATGCAGGTTTGGTTCTGAATTCCCAAGGTTGAGGAGGTAATTTCATCGCCTCGACATCCATTGATTCGTCAATCATTCCTGAGATTGCGCAATACCCTCCGAGTGGGACCCATCCGATACCGTATTCGGTATTCTCAGGATATCTTCTCCAATCATCTTCAGGAAGTGTATTGATGTCGATAAGTTTCTTATTCTCATCATAATCAGGAAGATTTTTAGAAAAGAATTTAAATTTTAACTTTCCATTTATCTTCTTGCACTTGACAAGTGATATTTGAGGATTGAAGAAGAGATAGAAACGGGTAACCCTTGTCTTGAACAACTTTGCAAAGAGGAAGTGTCCGAATTCATGGATAAGGACTAAAAGAGATAGGGCAAAAATTACCTGTACTATTTTAACTAATATAATCATAACAAATATTTATTTACAATGTCATTCGCTGTCATTGCGGCTTCTTTATCACAGTCAAAGATTGTTTGAAGATCTTTCTCCTTTGAAACAGGACATCTCTCAAGAGTCTCAATGATAACTTTAGGAATGGAGTTGAATTTAATTCTCTCTTCCAAGAAATATTTGACAGCCACTTCGTTGGCTGCATTCATGATACAGGTGGCAGTGCCTCCTGCTTCAAGAGCTTGATATGCAATTTTCAGGCAAGGGAATCTGTCGAGATCAGGTTTAAAGAATGTCATCTGTGCCAATTCGGCGAAGTTCATTCTTGTTGTATCTAGGTTGACTCTATATGGGTATGCAAGTGCATATTGAATAGGGACTCTCATATCAGGAACCCCCATCTGAGCGATGACGGAACCGTCATGGAATTGGACCATGGAGTGAATGATCGATTGAGGATGAATCACAATCTCTATATCTTTCGGATCCATATTGAAGAGCCACTTCGCTTCAATCAGTTCCAACCCCTTATTCATCAGGGAAGATGAATCTATTGTGACCTTTGCACCCATCTTCCATCTTGGATGATTCAGGGCCATAGCTTTCGTTACATTGCATAGTTCACTCATAGAGGTGTTCAAGAATGGGCCGCCTGAACCGGTTAACAGAAGCTTTTCAGGCTTTGTCTGTTCCCCTTGCAGACATTGAAAGATTGCAGAATGTTCCGAATCAACAGGGATAATAGGGGCATTATACTCTTGAGATAGATTAGTAATATACTCTCCAGCTGCTACAAGTGTCTCTTTGTTGGCTAACGCTATTACCTTACCAGCTTTGATGGCTGATACAGTTGGACGTAATCCACTGAATCCCACCATTGCAGTCAGCACTATGTCAATATCTTCAGCTTTTACTAGATCACAAATAGAATCTATGCCGGTGAATACCTTAATGTAATGTGGTTCCAAAGCTTTTGAAACCTCTTCATATCTCTCCTCATTGCATATTACGACGCTGTTGGGTTGAAACTTTATGGCTTGTTCAATCAATAATCCGCTATTGTTGTTAGCCGTCAGTAACTCCACTTGGAACATCTCTGGATGTTGTGAAATAACATCCAATGCTTGCGTTCCGATGGATCCAGTTGAACCTAATATTGCAATATGCCGTTTTTGAGTCTCTCCCATGTTAGAAATTGATATAAAGAGTAGGGTCTATGCTTTCCCCTTTATGCCATAACTCGAAATGAAGATGAGGTCCTGTACTCAACCTGCCGGTACTGCCTACAAATGCAATGGGTGTTCCGGCTGAGACTTTGTCCCCTGCTTGTTTCAATAATTGATCGTTATGTTTGTATATTGAAACCAAATCATTTGAGTGTTGTATCTGGATGACATAACCTGTGTCATCGTTCCAGTAGGATGCAATTACTGTACCATCGAGAATGGCATATACCATGGATCCACTCTTGGCAGCTATATCAATATATGGGTGATTTGTTGCCTGGTTATATCCATTTGTGATAATACCCTTCAGTGGGGTGAAGAAGTGCAGACCTTCAATCTGCTCTATCTTGATTTTATTGTGAGTGATGTTAAATAGGTCTCTGTTAACTACATCCTCTCTAAATAGTGAATCAGCCTCTGTATATTGAGCTTTTGCATTGTCGTCAATGTCAAGCCCTACAGTAGTTGTATCTATGTCAATGCTCAATGGTTCTTGTCCTGTGATAATGCGTTGGATATTCGCCACTTGGAAAGACCATGTATCAATCACACTTTGAAGTGAATCAACTTTTACGGCATTGTCAATCAAAAGTTGCTTTGTTTCAGCATTTGGATAACCTGGAATGGTGTATTTAAGGAACGTTCTTGATGTAAGGAAATATGTTCCAATCATAATGGCAAAGACTATTGCTGATATCACCAGATAAAAGACTCTTTTTGTTATCTTCAGGCCTCGTTGTTTGAAAGAGTCCTCCTGTGTTATAGAAACGATATAACGTGTCCTTTTCTTTTTCTGACTATTGTCGTTCTGATTTGCCATAATATGTGTACCTTTGTAACATGAACAGAATTATAGGGATTGATTACGGGCGAAAACGTGTTGGTGTCGCAGTCAGCGATCCATTACGGATTTTTGCTTCAGCTTTGGATACTGTTCATTCTGCAAATATAATAGAATATCTTCAAAAATACTCGGAAAATGAGACCATTGAGCGATTCGTAGTTGGCTATCCGATGAATATGAACAATAAGCCATCAGAGGCCGCTACCGATGTCGATGCATTTCTGAACAGATTGAAGAAGGTATTTCCTGATATTCCTGTTACTCTTGAAGATGAACGATTTACATCAGTGCTTGCACATCGTGCAATGATTGACGGTGGAATGAAGAAATCAGATAGACGCGACAAGGCGGCAGTGGATAAAATCTCTGCTACTATCATTCTTCAGACTTTCTTGGATAGAAAATAGTCCTTTTAGTATTTGGATAGAATCTCTCTGGTTTGAGCAATCTTTTCCTCAAGAAGTTCCAAAGAGTTGGCTTCACAAATAAATCTCAACAACGGTTCAGTATTGGAAGGGCGGATGTTGAACCACCAATCAGGGAATTCGACCCGATATCCATCGAAATCATAATAGCCAGTTTGTTGCTCCTTTGACATAAAATATTCGCAAACGGCTTTCATCGCAGCTTGTTTGTTCTCAATCTTAAAATTGATTTCGCCTGAATTTTCGTAGTGTTTTATCTTTGAAATCAAATTGGAGAAGGATATTCCCTGTTTTTTATATTCAGAGACGACATTGAGTACAATCATTGACGCCATGATTCCACTGTCAGAGTAGAAGAAATCTCTAAAATAGTAGTGTCCTGCCAACTCACCTCCATAGATACCTCCCAGTTCTCGAAGTTTTGGAGCAGCATAAGCTCTACCGACGCGCCAAGTCACCATCTCTCCTCCTAACGGACTTAGATATTCTCCGATGGATTTCGAACTTCTAATATCTTGTATGACAATACCTTTTTCACCTTTTTTCTCAAGGAAGTAGTGTCCCATTAGAGCTATGATGAGATCCGGCTGTATGAATTTACCTGTTTCGTCAACAAACATTACTCTGTCTGCATCACCGTCGAAAATAATACCGATATCACAATTCTCGTTAATTACTAATTTTTGCAGGGCAACAACGTTCTCGGGAATAAGCGGGTTCGCTTCGTGGTTCGGGAATGAACCATCTAGTTCATCAAATAGGTAGAAAGGTGCATCTCCATAGATCTCTTTAATGAATAAAGAGGCCATACCATTGGAGAGATCCATGCCTATCTTTAAGTGACTGTAATCCTCCTTATATTGTTTGAGGAAATTGATATATTCACCTTTAATATCGAATTGTTGGATTGTACCTCTGGAATCTGCGACAGGTGTGGGTTCATTTGAATCAATCCACTCCTTTATCTGTTTCAATCCGGACTCAAAGCCAACTGGAAGAGCATTCTCTCTCGAAATTTTCATCCCGTTGTACTCTTTCCCATTGTGCGAGGCTGTAATCTGAATAGATGCGTGGAAGTTAAATCTCGCAGTTCCAAAATATACTAGAGGGGTTGAACTCAAGCCTAAATCATACACATCCGCGCCGGCGTCCATCAGGCCATTAATAACGGCTTCGTGAATTTCGTCAGATGAGAGTCTCATATCTCTGCCGACCAAAACTTTAGACGCGCCTAAAAGTTTGGGTACGAAATAGGCTACTTTATATGCCAATTCTTTGTCGAAATCGACATTGTAAATACCTCTGATATCGTATGCGTGAAAAGCGCCCATATTATCCAACTTTAACTCTATATGATGTTCTGACACAACCCTTTGAGATGCCGCGAAGTTTGCCTTGTATCATCTTTTTACGGATAGGGGATATTCTGTCTGTGTAAACAATCCCCTCAAGATGGTCAAACTCATGTTGGATCATTCTGGCTGCGAAGTTGTCAAAACTCTCTTCAATTTCATTGAAATCCTCGTTGAAATAGCGGACTTTCAAACTTTTTGGTCTGATAACCTCGGCATCAAGATTAGGTAGGCTTAAGCAGCCTTCAGTATATTCTGCTGTCTCTTCGCTCTCTTCCGTTACGACAGGATTAATCATAGTCCTGCTGAATCCTTTCAATTCTGGATATGTCTCAGCGATATCGTTCCCATCCACGACCAATACTCGAATACTATGTCCAACTTGAGGGGCAGCAAGTCCACATCCGTCAGCATTCTTCATAGTCTCTTTCATATCGGAGATGAGCTGTTTCAAGCTATCTTTATCATTGATATCAGCATCGGCAGCACGCTGTTTCAATACAGGGGATCCATACAAAAATATAGGTAGTATCATACTTTCTCAATAAAGCAACATTCTACAAATATACTCAAATTTTGATAACTTTGTTGAATGAAATTGAAAATAGGATTTGTTATCATATCTATAATTGCTAATGTTACAGTGGCATTCGGACAGTATTATTCTGTTGGTTCTGAGCCTGCTGGTATTAAGTGGCGACAATTGGATGGGGTGCATTATAAGATTATCTACCCACAGGAGATAGATTCGTTAGCCAGGAGATATCTTTATAAAATGGAGTTGATGCGTCCGTTGGTAATGGAGCCTTTGATGATAGATCCCATCAAACAACCTGTTATCCTTCACGCTCATTCCACGATTAGCAACGGATCAGTTGCTGTTGCTCCGACAAGAGTCGATCTATTCACAAATCCTGATGCTTACAATGTTATCCCTATGTCGTGGATAGATTGTCTTGTGACTCATGAGCTTAGACATACAGGGCAGGATGAGCACTTTATGAAGGGACTGTACCACCCTTTGAGCTATTTGTTTGGAGAACAGATTGCTGGTGCAGGTATGGGACTGTTTATTACATCTCACGAGTTGGAAGGGGATGCAGTTGTTGCTGAAACTGAGTTGAGTCAATCCGGGCGAGGCAGACAGGCGGACTTTGTCCAACATGCAAGAACACTCTTTCTGAACGGAGAGTATAGGAATTATAAAAGAATGAAATTTGGATCTTTCTACAAAGAGACTCCTAACAAATATGTACTTGGATATCTTTGCGAAGTGGCATCCAGAGTGGATACTGAGGACTATTTCTATATGGGAAAACGTTTCGATGCCACGGCAAGAGGGTTTCAGGTTATAAAAGACATATTCCAAAAGCCGGATGAAAGGCCTTTTGAATCTTGGGCTGACATATATGGAAAAGCCACAACTCTTTTCACTGAGGTATGGGAAGAAGATGCTATTCTCAGGGCTCCATATACAAGTTTAAGTAATATACTTGCCAAAGAGAATAAATATTACTGTGATTACCTGGATGCAATTCATATCGATGACCTTCAGTCCCCGTTGGATGGATATGTTATTACAGTGAAAAAAGGATTGCATTATGCCCCTGAGCTGATAGGGATTGATAAGGAAGGGAAGGAGCACCATTTAGGATATTTCTCCAGTTACGCATCTTCACTTAGTAATCCAGTAAATGGAAGAATCTATTGGTCTGAAACGATTTATCATAATGCTGCAACTCTTCAAAACTACTCTGTTGTACGTTATTATGATTATCGTGACAAAACTTTCGGAACGTTGGGCAGAAATACCAAATATTTCAATCCGGCTCCGAATAATAAAGGTGACAGGATTGTAGTTGCTGAATATCCAATAGAAGGCACATCCTTTTTAGTTCTCCTAGACAATTGTGGAAATGTAATCAATAGTGTTGAGTCCCCAAAAGGTGGCCAGATTCTCGAATCCGCTTTTGTCGGAGAGGATATATATTGCACTGTTTTGTTTGAGTCAGGAGTGTCTGTGTATAGATATGACAACAGAGAGTGGAGTGAAATACTGACTCCGCAACATATATCTATCAGCTCTTTGAAATCAAATGGAGAATTCCTCTATTTTAGCAGTGATGTCGATGGACTGAACAATATTTACAGTTATTATCCTGATCAGGATGTATTAATGGCTATTTCAAATTCTCAATATGGAGCGAAATATCCATATGTCATTGGTGGGGATATATACTATAGTGATTTCTCCTTAAATGGTTATCGCCCGGTAAGAACCGAATTGAAAAATGCAGTGGGTAAAGAGCTCACTTTCTCACAATCGGATTATCCTTTTATTGATGTCTTGGAAAAACAACGTGTGTCGCAATCTGTTGCTACTATGGATTCTTCAGCGGTAAAATACCTTGATGCAAAAGAAACGCCTTCGAAAAGATATAGTCAATTAGGACATATGATTCATATCCATTCTTGGGCTCCTGTCTATTATAATATTGACAATATCTTGTCAGCAAATTTCGACCAACTCTATTCTGTAGCAGCGCCTGGTGTTACTCTTTATTCTCAAAATGAAATAGGGAATATTGAAACGATGTTTGGATACTCATATCATGATAACAGACACGCCGGACATTTCAAGAGCACTGCACATATTATGAATATGTCATTTGAGCTATCCGCTGATTATAATGATAGAACACGAAGAGATAATGAGCATGATTCGACATTCGTCTCTGAGATTGGTTTCTTGAATATTGGGTTAAAAGCATATAAACAGATCCATTTTAATCAAGGCGGTTGGAACAGGACTCTTACTCCTATTGTACAATACAATTTCTCGAATGACACTTTTTTTGGCCAAAGGGTTGGGAAAGTTAAAACCGGTTTGACATATTCTCAAACTTTACCGATTGCAAAGGGGCAGATATTCCCAAGATGGGGATTCGGGGTTAATGCTTCAATAACGCAAGGAATCAGCAAGTTGAATAGTGTCCCAATGAATTATACATATTCATTCCTGTATCTGCCAGGTTTTACTCATAATCAAGGATTGAAACTGACCTCCACTTATCAATGGCATAGGGATGGAGAGAAGCAGATAAGGTTAAGTTCAATTGCAACACTTCCTAGAGGGTATAAGGAGTTGACACCAAGTGATAGGTTTTTTAAGATTACTGCAGATTATGCCCTCTCCATATATGCCGGAGACCTGGATCTAAAATTAATCTATCTCCAGCGTTTTCAACTGATTCCTTTCGTTGACTACGCAATTGACTATAATGCATCCAAAAGCAGTAGGACACAGCATTACTCGTATGGAACAGATTTCATGATCGATTTTCACCTGTTCGAGTTTATGCCGAATTTCCAGGCTGGAGTAAGATACTCAAGAACCCCTTTGATTGGGGATAAGAACCATTTTGAGATGCTCTTCAGTGTTGATATCTAGCAGCTGATTTGAGCATTCCAAAATTAATGCTACCTTCCTGTCTTTGACACTTAGATTT
>DCGV01000085.1:5364-5518 GCA_002314725.1 Bacteroidales bacterium UBA1769 | reverse complement strand
GTTATTCTACATCAAACCACAACTACGCAACCGTGCGCAAACTACCAGATAACGTTGTCTCCATTGGTTATTCTACATCAAACCACAACCAATATCAATAAGATGCACATAGGCATCAGTTGTCTCCATTGGTTATTCTACATCAAACCACAAC
>DCGV01000085.1:0-5288 GCA_002314725.1 Bacteroidales bacterium UBA1769 | reverse complement strand
GTTATTCTACATCAAACCACAACCTATGTCATTATAACTACCTATATATTAATTTTATAAGTATCAATAATTACCATAAGAAGTAGTATGATATATCTTTTTTCTACGCAAATATATCAAAAAATTTCTAATTGCAAGGGTTGTCTTTTTACCTTTTTTTCAATTGCACCAAAAATATTGATAATATTTGAGTATTGTTTATCTGTAATTGTCAAAATACTAACACTTCCTTCATTCGGAACAAAGGCTCTTACGCGCTTAATATGAAGATCAGCAGCTTCTAATGAGGCGCAGTATCTAATGTAAACACTATACTGATACATATTAAAGCCATCTTTCTCCAGTTGTTTTCGAAACATGGCAGAATCTTTTTTCTGCTTCTTTGTTTCCGTTGGGAGATCAAACATCACTATCAACCACATTATATGGTAAGCATTGAGACGTACATTACTCATTTATTATTCAAGCCAAGGGAATGATAACTCCGTGCTTTCCCCACTAAGATACTTGCCAAACGATGAAGTGCTTGTAGACAAGCTAATTTGCAATGGCCTTACCATATTCTTGAAATGTGTATCACAAGTGAGAATACTAAGCATTCTTGATTTAACTGTTTTGTTGAGAACTATCATTCCCTCCTCACACAATTCATATACGGCCTCATCAACAAAAGGGCGATATGGCTCCATTAAATCATCGGCCAATGGAAATCCATTGCTACGGTTATGATGGAATAAACCAAGAGATGGCATCAGTCCTGACCCCATAATCGCTCTTGTTGTAGCGGCTCTTAATATGGCATAACCATAATTCAGAAGAGAATTAATACCTTCTTCGCTTCTATCTCTGACATAATCATCGCCAAAAAGAGCTTTCCAATATATTCTCGCTGCTATTCCTTCTCTATTATCCGAATCCCCACTTAAAACATTTGAATAATAAGGTTTTAGTATTAATCCATTGCCATGTAACTTATCCAATAGTCTTGCTTGATTCCTAATCTTATGCTCGACAATTTGCTTCCATAACCTTTTTCTTTTGGCTTCAGACAAAGATATCTGTAGCCGTAAAGATTCTCCCAATGTATTATTAGTTTCAAAATTATATAGCATTGATTGAGGCATATGTTTGTCATTACAAAATATAACAGCCACATTCGCCTCTGACAATGCATTGAGTAATGGAATGGAGATAGAAGTTTGAGGATTTTCTATCAATACTATACCAATATCTTCAATCGGTATTGTCCTTTCACTGTCTGAAGAATCATGCAAGGAAATTACTATCTGACAGTCTTTTAAACGAAGACTTGCTGGAGAAGAAAAAAACAATGTCCGCTTAATCATGATGGATCAACTTAATCTCACCCAATGGATTCATTACAAAGTCAACACCTTCAATCAATGCATGAAAGTTGGAGAGACTCATACGAATTTGAGGTCTATACCCTTCCCCAATCTTATATGGTGTAGATGACTGCTCTTTGACCAGCAATGATGCTTCTCTTGCCTCATGGCTATGTCGCAACACAATACGTCCATCTTTGGACATGATTGCAACAAAGTAGAGTCTATTGGCAATTTCATTAACATCTGAGATATCCAACTCCTCTTCTTCAGCCTGTTTCAGAATAATTTGAGTGCCAGCAGTAATCTTGCATCTAAGCTTTAGCCCATTCTTCTCTTCTGGTGTAATCGGATAGTATTTTGAAACATCTGCACTCTTTTTGTAATAGGATGCAGCGTCCAACATCGTTACAATCTCGAAAGATCGCTTGAACTTACCTTTGACAACACCCTCATAGATTGCCATACAGTAGTTGGAATCTGTAGTAACGTGATATTGCTGCTTATATTCCTTTCTTGAAATATCACGATGCTGGCGAATATTCAATGGGTTTGCTACAGCAGGACAGAAGCATCTTACTTTTTTAATCTTAATCCCCACCTCTTCATTCATGAATATATCTCCAGACATCGCCTCTTTGAAGCCTTTGACCTTAATGGCATCCTTGACCTTCTGCCTTACAATGTCATCAACAATATTCTCTACATCGGTTTCCTTGAGAGAGCTGAGTGGCTTGCGGACAACATACTTGATTTCTCCGTCTCTTTCAATTGCTCCATAGTATGTATCATTGTGTAAAGAAGCTCTAGCAGTATCGCCTTGTGCAGAATAAACACCAGTAGGAGTCTTTACCTCTCTACGCTTTGTATGCTTCGGCATATTGTCTGGAGTATCATGCGATACCAACACTGAATCATAAAGAGCCTTCATATCTTCCGAGAAGGTAGGCCAGGGCTTCACAACAACAGGTTTGTCCCCTACACCGAACTTTGCATTATCGAGTGCCTGATAATAATGAGCTAAACGATTATATGAATATGGATCAATACATGCAATCACAATCGCGTCAATACAGTGATGAATATGATTGTCTCTGCATTTCTTGGCATAGACATCCTGAATGCCCCACATCTTTCTAAACTCAGAAGTTGCCAGTCCCTTAATTACACGCACTGTTGTCTGTGATCGGTCATTCTGCTTATGAAATAATGATTTCAAGTAGAGACCCGCGTACTTGCTGATGAGTCCAATACCTATACCTTGACGCAGACTGAATCCTTCTGGCACTTCAGTCATCTCAAATCTTTGAACCTTACCTCTCCAATAGTCACGTTCCAGCTTCAGTTTATGACGCTTCTGGATAAGACGGTCTTTAACACCCTTCTCCATGCCAGAGTGAGTGCGTATACCATCAATATCCTTGGTTAATGCATAGACTTTTTTCTGCCATTGAACAAGACGAGTCATAATCTCATCATGATTAGACAGTTGTGATGGCAATTTCCCTATCTTCACCTGACGGTTATAAGTCATATCGCACAAGGTCATATTTTCCATCTGGCTGTCTCCACCTGCGCTTCGTGGAATGGTGTGTTCAATGTCGAACTTAAGATTTGGGCCAAGGAAATCAGAAATACCAATAGTCTTTCCAGTGTATAGACACAGATGCTTCTGTTCTTCCCAAAGCTCAAATTTGAGGATATCGGTTTCTGTCGGCTCTATGTCTTTATGAGTTTCTGCCTTGTATAACTTCTTAATCTCCTCTGAATAAGTCTTACGTTTCTTCTCTCTGTCTTTATTCCAGGATGCAATGGCCGCTCTCTTATTCGCATCATTCAGTTCACGGGCATACTCAATGTGTACCTCTGTATTCTGATTGATTACACGCTCTTTCAGTAGTGTATTGATTACTTTACGGAGCTGATGAAGAGAGCGCATCGCCATAGGATTCTTAATGGCATTTGTTCGAGGAGATCCAAGCTGATAGATGCCGTTCGTCTGCTTAGCATCAGGATAAACATCTATCATAGATGGATGATACATCTTGTTGATTGCGCCTGGAGCCAAGTCATAGCTATTGCTAAGGAAGTCCTTGAGCATATCTTCTAAAGTTATGCCACAACCAGGTTCATAGCTCTTTATGATGGCAAAGAGATTTTGCTCGATATAATCATGGTCATCTTGCCAGATCTCTTTACCAACAATGGTTGGAACATTCGCCATGAATACGGCGTTACTATACTTGAGGCCTCTCTTTAAATATGGTAGAATCTTACGGATGGCGCAAAGGCTGATCGAAGAGTAAGCATGAGAAAGCCTAATATTTGAAAATTTCTTAGCCTGCTCACCAGACAACTGAAGTTTATTGATGCCGAACTGCTCTAATTTCTCCTTTGTTTCCATAAAAAGAAGCGCATTCCATACATCATCAACTGCATATTCAGGAGTCTTCATATTTCCATTACGAGTCTGCATATTAGTATAGGTCTCTGCAATGGATGAAGCAAAGTCATCGCCCCAGATCTCTCTTAATGCAGCACATGTCGGACAGCCCGAAATGCTTTGTGACATTCGGTAGTTGAACTTGTAGGGTTTATTACTCTCATCTTTGATATATTGGTAATTATTCTTTCCTGCTAGCTCCTTGGCAATATCTTCGAAGTCAAAGTCTGGTTTAGACTTTCTGAAGAACTTTGGCAATATCTTCTGAATTTCTTCTTTGCGAAGATGTCTCAGATGTTCATCAGTGGGTCCCTGAACCTTGATATTGTTAATTGTTGACCACATTCTGAACTCTTCATAGGCTGGGTGCGATTCAGCACACCGAGGACGTAAAGGTTCGAAAGTACAATGACCAACACCCTGCTTCTGAGATTTAAGCGGACGCTGGAAATATAATGCCCTTTCAAGATCCTTTACCAAGTCTGCACCAAGTTGCTGCTGAACACAAATGGCATCAAATTCTTTGATGTAATGCTCTTCTCTGTCTGTATAGCGAGAACGTAGGCGCACCTTATTGCCAAGCTCTTGGTATAGTTTGTAGAAGTACTCTCCTAAATAGGTGCATCCACTTTCTGCAATTTCTTTCGATAGATCTGAAATTCCTTTCTGCACCTTACCATTCTCTTCATTATTCTCGTTACTATCGAGTCTGTTACTGATAAAGCCTCTGCGTTGGGAAAGATGATACAAAGCCCGACCTAAGACAAACCTATCTGATGCACTATTCAGATCTAAGACCTGTGTGAGTGCACGATAACGGTAGTAATATGGATTCTTCTGCTCGTTTTCATTAGTACGCTGCCATTCTATGAAAGCATCAGACATGGGATATCTTTTATGTACATGCCATTCATGAAGCTGCTCATCCGACAAATATGGGCATAGCTGGTATTTGATTAATACTTTGAGCACTTCTATCTTACGGAGTCTGCGACGGAAGTACTGCTTACGCAGAGCACGGTGACCTGTTCTTTCAGAGGCTTTTGAGGATTCGATTCCTTTCTCTATTTTAACACCTTCCTGAAAGATAAGACTACCTTTCTTCACAAGCTCATATTGACCGTTGTCAAGTTTATCAACAACTGCCCAACCTAAACTATTTGTGCCTGTATCTATACCTATAATTCGTTTTTTCATGTCATTATGCGATTATTTTATGAATTTTTCCACTCAAAATTTGGTTGTCTCAGTTTTTATCCATATTTTTGCAGCGTATAAGTTCTACATCTTATCACAATAAGGCTATATGCCGAAGGTTCTATGAACCTATTAAGGGTGTGCTAGAGTAATCTGGTGCATCCTGTTTTTATATGTGATAATGATATCTTGATATCAACCTTGATCCATTTTCTGCTGCATTATTAGGCGAACGCGGCAAATATACGCACTTTTATTTTACCCTCCAAATAAAACTCAGACTTTTTGCGCGTATTATGTTT
>DCGV01000068.1 GCA_002314725.1 Bacteroidales bacterium UBA1769 | reverse complement strand
CAGTCGCTCAACACCGCAGACCCTTTGTATGTACAGGGTATCATGAGCCGACTCAAGCAGATTCCTGCCGTCATCGTCATTGATTGCCCTGGCAACATCAATGATCCGGCCTTGAAGTATATCTACGAGGCTGCCGACCTCGCCGTCATTCCTACCCGTTATGACAGCGACAATCTCGATGCCACACGACTGTTCGTGAACGTATTCAAGAAGGTGAGCTATGCACAGAGAATCTTCATCCCGAATAACATTGTCGTTGTCGAGGAGCGTCGTGAAGAAGTGTTACGTGCTCGCGACATTGCCATTGAACAGCTCGGCAAGGAGGGTATTATCACCCCTCGCATCAAGCAGTCTGTTGTGGTCAAGTGTTACAGTACTCTCTTTGCCCTTACATCCTACCAGCGCAATGCAGTGAAATATGCTTTCGACCCGATCATCGACATCCTAAAGAAGAAGTAAGCCTATGGGAAAGAAGACCATCACACCAATTCCTTTGTCTCAGGATGTTGACCTCGCGGCATATCTTCGTCAGGACACTCTGCATGATCCAGAGAGTTCAGCACCGTCTGCGGTTATACCACAAACACCAACTCAGCCTGTTCTGATGCAGCCACCAGAGCAAAAAAACGAGGTAGTGCCCCGTGTTCCTAGAAGCTGGCAACACTTCACTTTCATCTGCGATAAGACCATTGTAACCAAAATCCGTGCTATCGCAGACAGAGAGGGGTTCTCTATCAGAGAATTGATAGAGCATATCCTTTCCAACGCCATTGCTTCATACGAGAGTAAACATGGAGAGCCATTACCTCGCAGTAAGTCCATCAATGATATACTGTGACAGGGGGTACTCTGTCACAGTAATCTTCAGAGATAAGATCTTTCATAATATAATAATCAGCGTTTGATATTTGTACGCATTGCAAGTACTGTTGCCTCTCCAACCAAAAACATATCTGCCATACGGTAGTGTCTCTTGCCCTTCTCTTTTATAGTACCACTAGCGATCTCTGCTGTTCGTAAAATCTGGCTTCTGAACTCCCAATCGCCCAAATATGTAGGTGCTCCTGGTGCAAAAGCCATAGAACCAGCACTTAGTCCTTTGATTATCAAACCAGCATCCCCTGGCTTTACACTAAAGTTTGGCAATTTGTTCTGATACTCCTTAAGTCCCATAACAGAAGTACCAAGAAGAGTAGTCTCATGACCAAATACTTTCTTCATAAGCTCATACTGCTGACGAGCAAACTCAGGATCGACAAGAGACAAATAAGAACAGTTAAGTGCCGTATGAGAACCTCTTATCTGTATTCCTTTTTGCCTATAACTAGCGCCAGGCAAAGTGCCTGCCAAAAGACCTGTACGTTTATGAATCCATTTTGTCTTGGCATTGTGCAACCATGCTTCAACGGTATCTCCATACTTTCCATTATGTAGACGAGAATAGTTTTTAAGTGCCACAATTGTTACAAGCATATCTGGAAGCCAGATTGGCTTGCGAGGGAAAGATAACAAATTGAGATCATATTTACTCAAATGCATACGACGGTTCAGCGCATCACAACATGCATCAAGAAGGGTATCATAACGGCCATCACCACCAATTAATCTATAGTTGGTAATCATCCATGCTAATATGCTAAGATAAGTCATATGACCACACTTGTCACTATGGAGAGATTTTATTGCATCCTCTTTCCATTGCATGGTATCATAATTTCTCATCTCTGGTGTATTAACAATGTCGATGAGCTTTGCTATTATTGCAGGACATTGATTAGCCTTATCTAGATAAAGCACAGAAATATTAGCCAACGCATGAGTTAACATGGAGCAAGAATAGATAGCCCATTCTCCTTGATATTCTTTTCCTATCACAGAAGGAGCATCTGCAATAAGTTGAGAAGGTTCTTTAATAACCTGCTGACAAAGCCAATTTGCTCTTTCCAAGATATCCTCTTTCTCTTCATCCCATGAAGATTCCTTACGAATTGGATAATCACCATTGGCTTTACCAGAAAGTAAATTTATTGGCAGCATTGCCATCATCTTGGCACCAGAGCCAAGCATCTTCAACATATCGAGATTCATTGTCAGTACTATTTATTGATATTATCCTTCAGTAATTTTTCTATCTGATCTAATTTTTGTTGAAGATTATCAACCTTCTTTTCCAATGGGTCATTGTTATCACTTACCATCGCATCAACAAATACAGAATTGACTAAAGATATACCAATTACTCCACCGAAAACTACAATAGTAATAAAATAGGACTTCACTGCGTAACCTATGAAAGGACTAACTTGGGTACAAATACTATCTGGTATCTCATACCAGCCTTCAATAGTACACAGTCTGAAAATTGAATAAATAGAATCAATAGGTGTCGCAAAATACTCTGGAGAGATGTTCCTAAACATAAAACAAGTGAACATTGCCCAAATTACAACAAGCAAAAGGAAACAAAAAAAAATCGATGTGGAATCCTTCATTGCTTTCCAGAAATTTCTTCCAATTGTCTCGAAATTTGGGAATATTCTAAACAATCTGAAAAAGCGCAAAACCCTCAATACTCGGAATATAAGGACTATCGAAATATCAAGAATTGATGCCTGAGGTATAAACAGAGCTATTACAGAAGGCAAAGAGGCTATAACTAAAAAACCATCCAATTTATTCCAAATACGGCTCCAATATGCGCTCCATCCGAAATGGCCGATTTTTATTACCATTTCTACGATAAAAGCTAATGTACAAGCCAAATCGATATAATAGATGTACTGATTAACGATTCCACTTTCCTCAAGAAAGATCGTAATGGAATTCAAGATAATCAATCCAAGCATGATATGCTCAGACAGGAAAAAACGCTTGAAATAATAACCCAGTTTCATCTTATCGAATAATATATTTTAACCAACTCTTTATATCTTTGATAAAAGACTTTCTAATCTCCTTGTGCTTGAAAGATTGCTTAATTATAGGCAAAGACATTCTGACGCACCACAGAATATGACTCATATCAACTTTTGCAGGATCGACACCCAGATAATTCTTTCTATAACGTGTATTCAAAAGGTTGTTCGATTGAGAATAATCCCATCTATCTGCAACCCTAGCATCCTCAGCAGCTAACAACTGTGAAGGTATTTGGTCAATAGAACCAAGCTCTTTCAGAATTTGGAATATCAGTTTCATGCAAGAGGCTGTCTGACAAAAAAACTGTTCCTCAGAAAAACGAATTACAGTCCATCCTGCGCTTGTGATTCTTTCATTTCTTTCACTATCGACATTCTTCTCTCCAGACATCATGTAATGGGTAGGATGTCCAGAAATAGTATAGGGTTCATCTATTTCTATA
>DCGV01000091.1 GCA_002314725.1 Bacteroidales bacterium UBA1769 | reverse complement strand
CTTTAGCAGCAGATGGATTGAAGTCTTGTGCTTACAATCCATATAAGGGGTTGAATGAAGACCAGACCAAAGAGTTGAAATCAATTATTGAACCCTGGATTAATGATACGATTAACATAGAAAACAGCTACAACTACTACAATGAAGTAGTAAAAACCATTTGTCAGGTTTTTGTGGCAAATGGTCTTAAACCAGTTATTCTGAAGGGCATAGGTTTGGCAGAAAACTATTCTATTCCATCTCATAGAGGAGCAGGAGATTTAGATCTATATATTCTTGATTCAAACAACAATCCTGTTCCTGAAAAAGGAGATGATATTTTAATCAATCAATTGGGACTCACATCACTTCATCCTGAAGAAAGCGAACAGCATCACTCTCAGTTCGACTTCAAGGGAATACACATTGAAAATCATTATGAATTGGTAAGCACCTATTTCAACAACTATAAAGACGTACAATTAAGAAAGGATTTACAATCACTACTTCACTCATTAGAAAAAACCGATAATATCTATTTCCCAAATCCTACTTTTAATTCTATTTACCTGATTCAGCATCTATATGCACATTTCTATTTTGGAATGGTCAACTTACGTCAGTTTACTGATTTAATAACATTCCTCAGAAATCACCATAAGGAAGTAGATTGGAATCAATTCATACGCGTTTGTTCTTCAACAAATCTGCTTCAATTTGCAAAAGGAATTAATGGCATATTGGATATATACTTTGGGCAAAATACAACATCATATTTTCCACTGAGTATAGATGAGAATTTAGGGTGCTTGTTGATGAATGATGTTTTTCAGGTAGGTGCGGGTCAGAAAAATGGCATAAGTAATATAGATATGTATTTCAAAGATAGATGGCATTACAGCTTTTTTGAAAATAGTAATTGGTTCTATCTGACAATCAAACATATTATTCGTAAATTTAAAAGATAAAAATTAGAAGTATAATATTTTTGTAACCAATAAAGTTACGACATTGTATTCGTGTGTTATATGTTTAATCTCAATAAGTTTATATCCGATTCAGTTACTTTACGTCAGGAGAGTATGTTTCTGAACGACATAAAAGCAAACAGAGATCAACTTACTGCTGAAATCAAAGACAAATCGGTTTGCGTTATTGGTGGTGCTGGTTCAATTGGCTCCAGTTTCATAAAGTCTGTACTCCGCTTTGAACCAAAGAAAGTTGTAGTCGTTGACCTCAACGAAAACGGACTTGCGGAACTCGTAAGAGATGTCCGTTCAACCGAAGGTCTCTTCGTTCCAGAAGAATTCCGTTGCTATACACTCAATTTTGCAGATCCAATATTTGAACGCATATTCCATGAAGATAAAGGCTTCGATATAGTTGCAAACTTCTCTGCTCATAAGCACGTCCGTTCTGAGAAAGATAGATATAGCGTTCAGGCCCTCATCGAGAACAACGATATCAAGGCAAAGCGTCTGATGGATTTGCTCACTATATATCCTCCAAAACACTTCTTCTGTGTTTCTACCGACAAGGCTGCAAACCCTGTGAATATAATGGGTGCATCCAAACGCATTATGGAGGATTTGGTGATGGCATACAATAAGTATTTCAAGGTCACAACTGCTCGTTTTGCCAATGTCGCATTCAGCAATGGTTCTCTTCCTGATGGTTGGATTCATCGTTTACAGAAAAAGCAGCCATTGGCTGCACCTTCTGATGTGAAACGCTATTTTGTTTCACCTGAAGAATCTGGACAGATATGTATGTTGGCGTGTATTCTTGGCAATGGAGGAGAAGTCTTCTTTCCAAAGTTAGGTGAAGATCAGATGTTGACTTTTTCTGTCATTTGTGATGATTTTGTAAAAGCTGAAGGTTTAAGCAAGATTGAGTGTGCAGACGACAATGAAGCCAAAGCAAAAGCAAATGCTATCAGTTATGACTCTACTGAATACCCTGTAGTCTATTTCAAATCAGACACTACAGGCGAGAAGGCATACGAAGAGTTCTATGTTCCAGGTGAAAAAATCAATATGGATCGTTTCTTTGCACTTGGTGTAGTCGAGCAGACCTCAAGACGTAATATGGACGAAGTCAATAGATTTTTTATAGATCTTGAAAACCTCTTTTCAAAATCGGATTTTACCAAATCGGATGTAGTTACAGCCATAAAAAGCTTCATTCCAAACTTCGAACACGAAGAGAAAGGTAAAAATTTAGACCAAAAAATGTAGTTTATGAAATATGATTACCTCATTGCTGGCTCAGGCCTTTATGGAGTCACTTTTGCTTTCAGAGCAAAACAACTTGGCAAAAAGTGTTTAGTTATTGATAAACGCCCATATTTAGGCGGTAATGTTTATTGTGAGAACATTGAAGGTATCAATGTTCACAAATATGGAGCTCACATTTTCCATACAAGTAACAAGGAAGTATGGAAGTTTGTAAACTCAATAGTTGAGTTCAATCGCTATACAAACAGTCCGGTTGCAAACCATAAGGGAGAGTTGTATAATCTCCCTTTCAACATGAACACATTCAATAGAATGTGGCCTGACGTTCATACTCCAGCCGAAGCTCAGGCTAGAATAGAAGAACAAAAAGCAGAAGCGGTTGCTGCACTCAATGGTCAAGAACCACAGAATCTTGAGGAGCAGGCGCTCTGTCTTGTCGGAAAAGATATCTTCAATAAACTCATCAAGGAATATACTGAAAAACAATGGGGACGTGATTGCAAAGAACTTCCTGCATTCATCATAAAGCGTCTTCCTGTAAGAATGATATTCGACAACAACTATTTCAATGACAAGTATCAAGGAATTCCAATCGGAGGATATAATAAGTTGATTGAAGGTTTGCTTGATGGCATTGAATGCAAGACAAATGTCGATTTCTTTAATTCAGAGTATAAAGATTGGCAAAAGTATGCTGACAAACTTGTATATACTGGGCCTTTGGATGAATACTTTGGTTATAAACTCGGCAAACTGGATTGGCGAACCGTTAGTTTCAAGACTCGCATCGAAGACATTCCAAATTACCAAGGCAATGCAGTGATTAATTACACCAGCCACAACGAGCCATATACTCGTGTAATTGAGCACAAACACTTTGAAATGTTTGGTCAGGCAATTTATGATTGTCCTAAAACTGTTGTAAGTGAAGAGTACTCAACAGAATACAAAGAGGGAATGGAGCCATACTATCCAGTGAACAACGAACGTAACGACAAGCTTGCTGAGGAATATCGCAAATTGGCTGAGCAGGAGAAGAATGTCATTTTCGGTGGAAGACTTGCTCAATACAAGTATTATGATATGGCTCCTATCATTGAACAGGTTTTGAATATCAAAAATATTTGAGCATGAAAGGGTTAATAATGAAGTTGTATGCAAAATTCCGTAATCTGATTCTTTACGGAATAATAGGCAGCTTTACAGCCGGATTGGATTTTGTGGTCTTCACCGCATTGACCAAGTATGTAGGCATTTACTACATTGTGGCAAATTGCATTTCGGTATTGGTCGGGATAACAACAAGCTTTATTCTCAACCGCTCCATCAATTTTAAGGTTAAGGATAAAACAGGGAAACGTTTTGTCATCTTCTTGACAGTTGGCTTGTGTGGTTTGTTGTTGAGCAACCTAATTCTATATCTTGGAATAGACGTATTGAATGGTGACGAGGTGATAGTTAAATTGACATCTATTGTATTAGTCGTCTTCTTCCAATTCTTACTCAATAAGTTCATAACATTCAAACAAACAATAAAATAAAGATATTATGGAGAAATTTTATTTTGTGATGCCGGCATATAATGAGTCGGAAAACATCAAGGAGACAATAAATCAGTGGTATCCTGTCGTTAAGAAAATTAACGACATGGATGACTGTGAAGCTGTTCTTGCCATTGCAAATGATGGCAGCAAGGACAACACATACGAAGTGATGCAAAACATTAAAAATCAGGGGGGGGGGGAGTACGACCATTTTGAACCTATAACGAAACCGAATGGTGGTCACGGACAAACTGTTTTGTATTTGTATCGTCACGCAATCGCTAATGGTGCTGATTATGTGTTCCAAACCGATTCGGATGGACAGACTGACCCGAACGAATTCTGGCAGATGTTTGAACACAGACACGATTATGATTTCCAGATAGGTTATCGTTTAGGCCGCCAGGATGGAGCAAGTCGTGTATTTGTAACAAAAACCTTGCGTCTGGTAGTGTGGTTGATGTTCCATGAATGGGTAACAGACGCTAATACCCCATTCCGTTTGATGCAGAAAGACAAATTGCAGGCTATTATGAATGTTATACCACAAGATTATTTCCTTTGCAATGTTGCGATTTCTGCCATTGCTGTTAAATGGAACTACA
>DCGV01000038.1:7089-8177 GCA_002314725.1 Bacteroidales bacterium UBA1769 | reverse complement strand
TCGACGCCGATTCCGACTACAAGCAGTCGACTGAAATGTCGGACAAAGAAAAATACGGAGAATAATTTTTTATTTAATCAACAAATAACTTGTATAATCGAAATAAAAATATTACCTTTGCAGCAACTTATGGAAACATAGGTTTTTTTTGCTACATTTTTTTATAGGCGACAACTCGTGATGAGAAGTCGCCTAGCTTTTTTACGTATAGGTCCTAACATGTAATATAAATAGACTAATTATGCTTATTGACAACAAAATTAACCAGGGTTCCGACGAAGCCCCATTGAAAACAGTATGGCAATTTATCCAGATGTTCTCTGGTAAGGAGTCTGGTCAGAAAGGTTCTTTGGATATAGTTACTGGCTATTTCACGATTCAGGCGCTAAGCAAGCTTTATGAAGAGTTCCCTGAAGATACCCCGTTCCGTATCATTTCTTCAGAGATGGCAGGAAATGACTTTAAGAAGGATCAGATAGTCAATTTGCTTAGTGATGCTATCGATCTTTCTTCGTTGGGTAATATTGATAAAATGTCGCAGCAGGCCATTGCTTTTCTTGAA
Organism: Bacteroidales bacterium UBA1769; assembly: GCA_002314725.1. Taxonomy (GTDB): domain Bacteria; phylum Bacteroidota; class Bacteroidia; order Bacteroidales; family UBA932; genus Cacconaster. Next base: position 7,615 of record DCGV01000038.1, on the reverse strand, counting down.
CGATCGACGGTAGATATGCGTGCAGAGTTCCCCGATTTTTGCCACGCAAAGGCATATTTGTTCAAAAATGCAAATCCGCTTGGCATGGGGTATTATGTGTCAGGTTCCTCCAACTTGACGCCAGCAGGTTTGGGCTTGAAGGAATATCCAAATATTGAGCTTAATATTGCTAAGCGAATTGATAATAAAGAGGTTGAGTATAAGGAGTTAGAAGAATGGTTTAAGAAATCTTGGGAAGGCGCCCGTAAAGATATTCCTGAAGATTTGGAAGATAAGCGCAGAAATGCTCCTACTATATCAGTTAAGGAGTACTTCATCCGCAAGATCCGCCAATATTTCCGCGAGTATACACCCGAAGAAATCTACTATAAGATTCTTTTTGAGCTCTTCAATGCGGACATTGATCTTGATGCAAGCTTGGAACACAAGCAGGATATGTCATTACTGCAGACGAGCGCCGTCTGGAATACACTTTACGACTTCCAAAAGAAAGGTGTTATTTCGCTCATCAAGATGCTCCGTAAGT
>DCGV01000038.1:0-6976 GCA_002314725.1 Bacteroidales bacterium UBA1769 | reverse complement strand
ATGTCCGAAGAAGCTGGAGGGCAACTGGACACAGTATCTCAAGCACCATGGTTCATGCTTTGACCGCGATGATTTCGAATATAAGGTTCGCTTCCATACCGACCTTCAGGACGACCGCCTGCAAAAGGCTTATGATGACGCATCGCTTGATTATCTGCAGAAGCGTCAGAAGCTTCTTATCGTAATCGATGAGAGCCACAACCTCCGCAACGAGAAATCTTCCCGCTATAAAGAATTGATAGATTCCCTAATCAAGAGGCGCGATGAGAATGATAACCGTGAGGTTAAGGTGCTTATGCTTTCTGCTACGCCTATTAATACCGGCCTTGCAGACATCAAAGGCCAGTTCAACCTTATCGGCCGTGACTCCGACTCCGCTTTCGACAATGAGGATTTTGGAGTTGAATCTATGACCAATCTCTTCTCCGATGGTCAGAAGAAATATACCACGTGGTGCAAAGATGATGACCGCACGATAGGCGGCTTTGTTTCGATGCTGCCGCAGAAGTTCTTCAACCTAACCGACAAGCTCATTGTAGCTCGTACGCGAAAGATGATAGAAAAGACGCTAGGCGAAGATCTTCATTTCCCCAAGAAAGAAGCTCCAATAAACGTATATCAGGGCGTAGACCACTTTGGCGAGTTTACTTCTACTGAAGCTATTTATAAAGCCTTCGAGGATCTTACCCTTACGGCTTATCAGCCTTCCAAGTTTATTCCTGAAACAATCATTACCGACCTGAAGGGCCAGAAATTAAGTTGGCAGGACGATCTTTTCCGAGAGCAGTTCCTTGTCAAGATGATGGGTATTCTCTTCATGAAACGATTGGAGAGCAGCTGGTATTCCTGTATGCTGACGGTCAAGAAGGTATTGGATATCCATGTGTCTACATTGGCGATGGTGGAGGCTTTCAAAGAAAAGAAAGCTGCAGGCTTAATTGATGTTGCTGCAGAAGACATGGATGATGATATGCTCGAAGAGTTTACGATGTTCCGTAAGAAGGACACCGTTTGCTTAGCCGACATGAAGAATCTTGAAGGCTTCGAAAAGGGTTTACGCAGCGATATTACGAAGTTGCGCAGAATTTATAACGCCCTTCAAAACTATAAAGAAGATTATCTTGCAGGAATAGAGAAGGACCTAAAGCTCAACGAACTCCAGAAAATCTTGGCCAATAAGAAGAAGCAAGCCAACAAGAAGATAGTTATCTTCACGGTATATGCCGACACTGCCAACTTTATTTTTGACGAACTGCTGAAACGTGGCTGCAAGAAGATGGCAATGGTTAGCGGTACAGAAACCCGCACGACCGGACATCATTCTACTAAGGATTACCGTGAAGTGTTGATGAGTTTTGCTCCTTATAGCAAACTCTATGTAGAGAAAGAATGGTCGTATCTCTACGAGAACGCCCATCTCTCTATGAAAAAGTATTATGACGACGAGAAGCATCGATGGAACGTTCCGTATGATTTGTGGCTCCAGCTCTTGAGAGAGTCCAACGACAAGACACTCCGATTGATAGATGACGGAATAGATATCCTTATTGCTACCGACTGTCTCTCTGAGGGTCAGAACCTCCAGGATGCCGATATGCAGGTGAACTACGACATCCATTGGAACCCCGTTCGTCTCATCCAACGTTTCGGCCGTATTGACCGACTCAAGTCTCCCTGTGAAACAATACGCAGCGTCAACTTTTGGCCAGCAGCTTCCTTCGAGGAATACCTCAATCTCGAAACCCGAGTTACAAACCGTATGGCCATAATGAATATTACGGGCGCTGAGACGCAAGAGCTGAATCCGAAGTATTTGAAGATTCTCCAGGACAATACACTAGCCGACAAGAATGCTGCTCGTCTATTGAAAGAGCTCTCTGAGAATAGTATTTCCGACATTGAGGATAGCCAATCGCTTTCGCTTACGGATCTTTCAATGGAAGCATTCCGCCAAGACCTGGTAGATTTCTACGATAAGAATCGTGAGCTCTTTGAGAATATTCCTAACGGTGTATTCTCTGGTTTTTCATTGCCTGAAGATTTTAAGGAGCAGATGCCTGAGAGCCTGATTGCTGTAGTAGGTTACCCACACCGGGTTCGCAAGGATCAGCCTTATACTAATATATATCTGTTATGCCAACCTGTTGATTCGTCCGCACAGGTACAATACCGTGAACTTAATCAGATAGATGTACTTGATTTTCTACGCAAGAATAAGAAAGCATGTCGTTTCGTTCCAGATATGATTCAGACTGCAGAACCAGAGCAGCTGGAAAGGCTCTCGACCATCATGAAGTTGTGGCTAAGATCTCGTTGCAAATTAGAGGGAGCTTCCAATACTCAGAACATTCTAAAGAGTAGAAAAACAATAAAGCAAAAACCATCTATGGCAGAGAATACTGCTGAAAAATTCCAACTGCAGAATTTTGATTTGATAGTTTGGGAATATATATCTAAATAAACACTGGAATTATGTCAAAGATAAGGATAGACGAAATAATTAGCCGTTTCAACGACGAAAAAGAACTCTGCGAGGCAGGAAAAGCCTTCCTTGATTTCTTCAAAATAGACTTTACTCCTATTACTCCTGCAGATTTGGATCTTCGAGACTTCCTAGAGGAGAAGATCTCGATGATTCCTGAAACTCTAGAACAAAAGATTATAAATGTATCTTGGATTGGTGTTGCCTCGCAGGATACGTTTGTAAAGAATAGCATCGAGCCAATTACTTATGAAGAATATGAGGCCAAGCATGAGAACGATCAATACTTGGAAATGGCTTTCTTTGCTGTTGATGTCAACGAGGAGATGAAACGTAGCGAAATTGCGGTTCTTGCTCGTGCTTTCAACCGTGTGGCTTATGCAATGCCGGTAGTTCTCTTTATCCGATATAACAATCTTCTGTCTCTAGCGACATGCGAGCGTACTGCTTATAAGCGATCCGGATTCCAGGGAGAGAAAGTTGGAAAGGTTACTATTCTGCGTGATATCAATTGCACTGATACGCATCGGGGTCATTTGGACATTCTGAATTCTCTCAATGTAGAGGATTGCAATTCTTTTGAACAGCTGTATGCAAAATGGCTTGCAACCTTCAATAATGATATCCTTACCAAGAAATTCTATCGAGATTTGTTTGATTGGTATTGCTGGGCTCTTGAACCGGAAAGTGGCATATATTTCCCCAACGACACCGCCTCAGATGCTGATGATAGAGATAATATTGATGTCAAACTTATCCGCTTAATTACCCGTCTGATTTTTGTATGGTTTATCAAGCAGAAGGGGCTGGTCCCGAAAGAACTGTTCAAGGCCTCCGAAATCAAGAAGGTCCTGAAGTCGTTTGATGCAGACAGCATGCAGGAAGGCAACTACTATAATGCCATCCTGCAAAACCTATTCTTTGCTACATTGAACTGCCCTGTTATCGATGAAGACGGACGCAAGAGAGATCTCCGTTGCAAATATCCGAAAGACGAAAAGCAAGCATGTAACTTATACAGATACGAAAAGGAGTTTGCTGAAGGATTTGATATTATCAGGTTCTTCGATAAAATCCCCTATCTCAATGCAGGTCTTTTTGAATGTCTTGATAAGACTAAGCAAATTGATGGTGTGGATAAGGCTTATTATTTCGATGGTTTTTCCAATAATGACAAAAAGTTTGCAAATGGGAAATTCCGTAAGAGAGCTTTTATTCCTAATAGATTATTCTTTGCGAAAGAGAAAGGTCTTATCTCTATCTTGGACAAATATAATTTTACAGTAGAAGAGAATACTCCGTTAGAGCAGCAGGTTGCGCTTGATCCCGAGCTTTTAGGCAAGGTGTTCGAAAACCTCTTGGGCTCATACAATCCAGAGACTCAAGAGACTGCCAGGAATTCGACGGGTTCTTTCTATACTCCCCGTGAGATTGTAGAATATATGGTCAACGAGAGTCTTATTCAACATATCTCAAAGGAATTAGGAGAGGAAAAGGAGCCAGAAATCCGCCTTTTGATGTCTTATTCAGACGAACCAGTAAATCTGTCTGATGAGGATAAGACCAAGGCGATGATGTCACTGTATAATTGCAAGGTTTTAGACCCGGCTTGTGGATCTGGTGCATTCCCGATGGGTATGCTCCAGCAAATGGTGCATATCCTTAATCGACTGGATCCTAATAACGAGCAATGGAAGAGCATTGTACTAGAGCAAGCAGTAAAGGATAGTGCAGATGCGTTTAAGAAACTTTCTGACCAAGCAAGACATGCTAAACTCCAAGAGATTGAAGATTCATTTCAGCAAAGTATTGAACACCCGGACTATGCCCGCAAGCTGTATTTGATTGAGAACTGCATTTATGGAGTGGATATTCAGCCGATTGCCATGATGATATCCAAACTCCGCTTCTTCATCTCTCTCATTTGCGAAACTGGTGAACCTCGCTGGGATGAACCACAAAACAACTATGGCATTAATACGCTTCCGAACCTTGAGACAAAGTTTGTTGCCGCCAACACTTTACTTGATGCAAAGATAAGGAAATTTAACGAGATGAAGTTTGACACGAAACTTATTGAGTTGAAGGATGAATTGTTGGATCTTCGTAAGCAGCACTTCTATGCCCAGAAGAGAGGTCGTAAATTGGCAATTCGAAAGGCTGACGAGACTAAGCGTCTTCAAATTTCCATGCATATTATCGATCAGGCATCGACACCAGATCACGAAGTTATCGATCAGTCAAAAGCCGAAATTGAGAAACTTACAAAACAACTGAAGCTCGTAGCGGATCCAAAATGGGAAGACCGCAAGGTTGTTGTTCCGGGGAATCTATTCGATGATGAGCATAAAATGGAGATTATTAAGATAGACCTCAATAAGGAAGAGCGCACCAGAATCCAGCGAGCACTCAAAGAAGCCAAGGACAGAATTAAATACGAAGAGAGCAAAAAAGTGGTTAGAGGATTTGAAGCTGCTGTAAAAGAAGTAACTGACTGGAATCCTTATGACCAGAATTCAAGTGCTCCATTCTTCGATATTGAATGGATGTTTGGCCTGACCGAGAGGTTTGATATCGTAATAGGAAATCCTCCTTATATTCAGCTTTCATCAAACAAAGGAGAACTTGCGCAGTTATACTCTAACTGCGGTTATGAAACATTTAAAAATACGGGGGATATATATTGTCTGTTTTACGAAAGAGGAGCCAACTTGCTTAAAAACAAGGGATTATTGTGCTATATAACCTCTAATAAGTGGATGCGAACTGCATATGGCGACAAAACGCGAGAGTTTTTGTCCCAAAAGACAAACCCAATAAAACTGATTGATTTTGATAAGATGCAAATATTCGAGTCAGCAACCGTAGAGACTAATATTTTGCTATTTTCTATGGAAGAAAACCGCCATAGAACACTATGTGCAATTGGTCGAAAAGGGGAGATAGACGTGTGCTCAAGATTAGTTGCTTACATAGAAGAAAATTTAATTGAAGTTAATAATCTTTCAAGCGAAAAATGGGTTATTGCTACACGCGAAGAAAAAAACATTCAAGATAAGATTCTTAAATATGGAGTGCCGTTGAGAGAATGGGATCTTCGTGTCAATTTTGGCATTAAAACAGGTTTAAACGATGCTTTTATTATTGATTCTCATAAGCGAGAAGAAATATTATCTCATTGTAAATCTTCTCAAGAGAAAGAAAGAACAGAAGCTTTAATTTATCGAGTATTACGAGGCAAGGATATTCGGGTATACACCAGTCCAGAAAGTGGCTTCTTCTTAATTAATTTTCATAATGGCTTAAAAAAAATACTCGCTCCTGCCAATATTGCAGAATTTCCAGCATTGAAAGAACACTTGGATCAATATAAAGACAATTTGTTCAATCGAGCAGATATGGGAGACACCCCATATAATCTAAGAAATTGCGCATATCTTTTAGAGTTTGAAAGACCTAAGATTCTTTGGAAACGTATAGGATCTATCTTGAGGTTCACATATGATGATACAAAAGTAATAGGCTTAGACAGTACCTGTTTTGCAACCGGTGAACACTTGGAATATCTTTGCTGCATACTTAATTCTAAAATGGGTCACTATCTTCTCAAAGATTCTCCTAAAACAGGAACTGGAGATTTGTTGATCAGCGTTCAAGCAATAGAACCACTGTCTGTTGCTCGCCCTACGCCAGAAGAAGACCAATGGTTTATTACAGCTCTTCACCAACAAATAGCTGACTACTCGGAAGAGAGAGACTCTCAAATATCAAGAAGGATTTATGAAAAATACCATTTGACCGAAGAAGAAATTGCCATAATTGAATCTGTGAATTTGCTATGACAGAAAAGGATAAAATAATATCGATATACGAACTCTTTAGGGCTGCATATTCTCCTTATTCCACAGAGCTTTCCCAGTCTATTTTAAGGGGAAAGCTTCGAGTGGAGCGCCAAACCGTGATGTTTCCGCCTCAAGATGGAGTGGCGATTGAGGCACAACACGTTGAGGCGGGCTTCCTCAAACGAGATTGTGCCATTCTTACCGCCTTTCGAACTTCGCGTACGCTTGAGCAAAACAAAGCTCTGAATCTTCAATTGAGATCAGAGTTGGAATCTTTCGGACTAAAACCGATTCCTGTAGACGGTTGCTATCGAGAGGCTCGAGAGTCGGAAGCCAGCAAGGAGGACAGTTTCTTTGTATATGACGACGGCACTCATCATGTTCGTGACTTCTTTACAAAGGTCTATCAGCTCTCCGAAAAATACGAGCAGGACAGTTTCCTATATAAGAGTGCCGGCATGAATCGAACAGCCTTCCTCATCAGCACGAACGATGATGCTCGTAAGCAGGTGGGGGATATCAAACTTGCCGGTCGACTCTATCTGAATCTTGAGCCTGTTGGACCATATACCATTATTGGCGCCACTTGCGTCCGCTTTGAGGAAAACGAACCTAATTCATGAAAAGTATGTCTATATTTGACAAGCTATTT
>DCGV01000061.1:12287-12441 GCA_002314725.1 Bacteroidales bacterium UBA1769 | reverse complement strand
CCGTAACTATCGACAAAACGGACATAGCCTCCTACTTCAAAAACCTTGACGACGACGCTATTGCAAAGCTTTCACCCTCAGCACTTCTGGAAGACAACAAGCGCCTCCGTGAAAGCCTGAAAATGGAAAAGGAACACAGCAAGACACTTGAAGA